>CAZDFM010000575.1:0-2339 GCA_964504465.1 uncultured Pseudobdellovibrionaceae bacterium
GTAAAGAAGCGGAAGAGGCGATTCTCAAAGATAAGAATGAGTGGAAGATTGAGCACGAGTATTTAAAGAATAAAGCGATCAAAGATTACGAAGCCGCGACTAAAGTTTGGAAAGAAGAACTCAATCGCACGAAAGAAAAAGACGCAGAAGAGCTCCGTTTGTGGCTGGCTGCGGAAGAAAAGAAAGTGCGCTCTCGTTTATCGTCCGATATGGATAGCTTTGTTCATCAAGTGTCGGCTCGTGCTTTAACCGAGATCCCTAAAGATCATACTCAGACGATGGAAGTCGGCGCTTTGCTATCTACTCTAGAAAATAGTTTACGAAATGCACTGACGAATGAGGCGTCTGAGCATGGATCGTTTAATCCGCACTTGAAGCAGCAAGAGAAAAAATTCTGGAAGAAGACAGCCGCTACCGCCGCAGGACTCGTAGCCACTGTTTTAGCTTTGATCTATGCGCCGCCTTTTGTTTCGGCGCAGTTAGCGCGTTTAAAGATCGAGAATAAGCAAGAAAACGATCAGTTTATGCGTGAAGTTCGCGCACAACGCGAACGAATGCTAGCACTTCAGTTACAACCGAGGTCGGAGTTCCAAGATTCGTACGTCAATAATATCCTTTATAACCCTGGGTATTTGGCGATGAAGTTGGATGAAAAACTCAAAGAAGAGTGGACTGTGGTTCTTTCGAAGTTTTTCTTTGACGAATTACTCTTTGATGATCGCAAGGTTGTCGAGTACATGCCGATCGAAACTGCATTGTTACGTGAATTGGCCGATATCAATAAAGTTCTCAATAAACGTAACTTTGATGTAAATATTGCGCAGATGAAATCGCTTGAACAAACGAAGACCGAAGAGATGTGGTTGCTCGTGGGTGGACGCGATAATTGGGCGAAGTTGAGAAATGTCGAGCGTGAGTTCTTCGAAAAACATGTCACGTCTGTCGAAAGTGCTTCCCGAATGCCAGCTTCCATGCCGGCAACTCAAAATAAGTTTTAACGCCTTGATCCTTGACTGTTTTTTGGATCGTCATAGGCTATCCCTATGAATATCTTGAAATCTTTGTCCGGTTTAGCGGTAGTGACAGTGGGATTAATGAGCGCTTCGGCCTTAGCCAATTTGCAGAGCTGGCAAGGATTTACAGAGTCCGAAAAAGGCACTTTGGTCGAAACCCTGGTGTATCCGACCGGTTTTACGGTGGAAGCAGGCACGAAGTTTCAACTTTTACAAAATTACGAGCTCGAGGGTTTGGGTGTTCAATTCATGCTTTTACAAGCAGACCATTGCTCGGATATTTCTCATATTGAAGAAATGATGATCGTTCAACCCGAGGCCGCCGTAGGTTTAACCTGGGATCCCGGGTGCCAGATGGAAGTTTTCATCGAGACTTCAGATCTTCAGTCGAAGAGTATTTTTAATCCGTAAAATTTTATGAATAGAATTTAATTCGTGGTCGGATGTACGGGCGGGCAGGCTTTGATTATTGCTGGTGCGTGGCGATTCATGATCGCTTTTGCGTATTTGACTTGATGTGATGGGTGCCCGTTGTATAGCTCTAAGGCTTCGAGATAAAGCGCTGAACCTTTTAACGAAGGTCGTTTGGCTTTAGCTTCGCCGAGTTTGTTTCTCAAGGTAAACGCACCCATCACCAAGTTTGTTTTAAAAGATTGAAATAGATGTTGGCGAATTTTGATCATGCACGCGTTGTCGATTCCGCAATTGGATTCGCAGCTGTGTTTGTAAAAAATGCACTGACTTCTCCAAGGGTAGTATGAGCGAAAGTCATTGGTGTAATGCACTGATTTAATCCCTGCTTCAAAAAGACTTTCCCAAGTTTCTAAGTATTTAGGATTGGCTTGGGCTTTTTGGCAAGTGGTGCCTTCGAGCGCGACACAGGCGTCCCGAATCGCGATGTTCGTCATTTGGGTCAGTCCCACACCATTACGGCCCGTATCGGCGACAAAATCTCCGCTTTCTTGTTGGATGAGTCCCGCAAAAATGTAGGGATCAATGCGCATGGCTTCCGAAACTTCAAGCACCCGTTTAGCCAAAAAAGGCTCCGGATCTTCGGGCTTTTTAGTGACGAGTTTATCCATGTATTTTTGGAGGCAATTTACTTCGGGAACGCCATTTAAATTTTGATCATCATCGAGGCCGCGTAAGGTCCAGTGCGGAAGATTGGTGTTCGCGGGCGACCTTTCGGCCGGTGTATCTAAAGTTGTCGTTTGGGTCGGCGCAGTTTTACAGCCCAAGACTAGGCTCAGGGTGAGCAGACACAAAGTGAGAGAAATTTTGCGGGGGAGTTGTTTCATCGAGGTGTCCGTTTCCGCTTATGATTTT
>CAZDFM010000576.1:0-2337 GCA_964504465.1 uncultured Pseudobdellovibrionaceae bacterium
AATACCGTCAGGATTTGCTTTTGTGCGGTACCGTAACGAATCCCAAGTCGTCACAAGGCCAATATGAAAATCAATTTCTTTAAATTTAGCAAATTCGTCGACAAAATACTGAATGTTATCGACCAGTTTTTTTTGGTGACTCGTCATACTAGCCGAGTCATCGATGACAAATAAGATATCGACTTTTGAGTTGAGCTCAATAATCGGATTATCACCTTTTGTAATGGCATTGCTATAGGTCGGAACAGGATCCACAAGATCAGTAGATTCGCTCGAACACGCAGACATGACTAAGCCTGCCCCAATCAGGAGCAGGACAGGGAAATAACTTTTAGTTTTGATCATAGAGCGGCTCTCTCAAGTTTTGGGCAATCTTTGACTTTAACATTGTAGTTATCAAGTTCATCGATCCAAACTTCTTCATCAAATGGAAACTCTAAAGTATTTGCGTCTGACTTTATTTCGTCAGAAGCCTTAGCCGTACGACGGCCCTTCATGTTGTCATCAAGGTGCATACGTTGAATCGCTTCAGCTTCAACTAAATGCATCTTTTGAATCATCTGTGAGAATTCTTTTAATTCTTTTTGTGCCAGGTCTTTTAAACGACCCATTGCACCTTTGCGAGAATCTTCTGATCGGCTGGCAATTGATTTTGCCGGCATAAGCTCGTCGCTCACTCCAAGTTTAGCTTTTTGATTGGCTTCAATAACCATGTACTTACGGTAAAGCATATGACGAGTAAAGAACTCATCACGATGGAACAACCGGGGAAGGTCGCCAAGTACACTCGAGATTGTGCTTAACTGGTACTTGTCGTTCTCAAATAAAGTGAGAGCACGGCGAGCAGACGGGTGATCACCAGTTTTTGCTAACTGAGTGAGGGCCATAACCTTTGGTTGGAAACGCTTCTTAAAATCGATGTTGGTCTTAAAGATTTTGGCGTAATCGCAGATCATGAGGTTTGCCAAATCCATTAAGAAGAAAGACTCAGGACCCACTTGAGGCTGAAAGATCTTTGCGTTTACCGTCATAAGTTCAGAAAGCGCACGGTCTTGTCTGTCGTCTCTTACATAAGTCCAAGCTTTTTCTTCTAGAGCTTCCATCCAATAGTCGGATGAACGAGGGATATCGCCATAAGCCATTAAGGCCTCATTAAGCATTCCCATTTGGTACAAAGTACGGCCACGAGCTAAATTGATCTGATCTTTTCCGATCAAAGTTTGTGGGCTTTCGTCAATTTCGTTTAAAATATCGAGTGCAGCTTCAGGAGCATTGTGAATCGGCGCCCAAAGAGCAATCTGCCATAACTTCCAAGTTCTTAACTGGAGATTGTTTTTAATACTTTTTGCCGCTTTTAATTCTCGGCTTAAATCTTGTTTTTTACCGATATAGCTAACGGTATGAAGCTGAGTGAGGTCATGAAAGCGAGCAGGCATAGCCTTCTTCCACTCGTTGCTCCATTTTACGCGAGCGACTTTCCAAGCTTCAAGAGTTTCGGGAGCGGACTTAATCCACATAGAAATAAGATTTTTATGAATGTATTTAGGCTTTTTAAGGCTTAATAGGTTTTCAATTGCTGAAACTTGAAAGCCATTTTTAAAAAGGATTAAATTTAAACTCGCACGCCCTGAATAAGTCGAACCAAAAGAAGTATTTTGGTAAGCATCTGGCCAAAGTTTTAAAGCCTCTTGGTATTTATCTTTTTTGAGTGCTTCAACAATAGTTTTTTGGGCTTCCGTTGATTGAGGTAAAAAATCCCATTGTGCAAGCGCCATCGATGGTAGCAACAGAGGCGCCATCAACAAGCTAGCTAAGAGAGTTTTAAATTTAAAGTCCATCATAGTCAGTTCCTCATAAGCCAAAAGCGAAAGGGTCAAAAACTTAAATTCAGTTAACTTCAAGCATCCGGCTTAAAGCATCAATCCAATACCGGCAGTAATAACAGTCATATCCAACTGACGTTTACCGCTGATGATTTGGTCTTCATAAGTCTGATAACGAGCTTCTAAACGAGTCGTGAAGTGTTGGCTTAGCCACAATCCAATACCCGCACCCACGGTGTAAGTGTCAGTCGCGCCTGATCCCAATTTAACTTGGCCATAACCACCAATTCCATATAGATCGAATTGCGCAATTCCCGTGTTAAAGAGGTTCAATTTACCGTAAAGAGGGTAAACGTTGATGATCGCCATAGTAGTAGACTCAGCATAATCAGAATCGGGGATCGTGTAGTTGTTCCCACTCGCTTGAGCCGCTTGAGCGTTGTCATAAACACGTTTACCTTCACTTGAAAGTTCGTTTGAAGTTTGGTAGTGCATAACACCCAAAGAAATTCGC
>CAZDFM010000577.1:0-2337 GCA_964504465.1 uncultured Pseudobdellovibrionaceae bacterium
CTACTCAGTGAAAGGCCAGATTCATTTTGATGAAGGTATGGCTGAGCAATTTACTATTGCTAAAGAAGCTCAGATCGAAGGTTTTAAAATTCCGGTCGGTTCTACGATTTTCATCTCATTTTTTTCTAAAGTGCCGTATCAAATTCAGTTTGGGGACGATACTAAGTTTCATGACTTCCAGATTAAGAAAGGTGATTACGTCCACAGGAAAAATAAATCTGACCCTTGGGAGAATGCAATTTATCCAGACAGATACGTTCCTGTGCGACAGGAGAAGTAGGTATGACTCCATTATATGGTCAATGGTTTAATGCTTATTCTGGCGAACCCTAAATAAACGCCACTGTTTAGTCAATATAGGGAAACTTCACCGATCTTGCTTATTTTTCCAAAAAAACGGGAAGTGGCCTGCCAGGTTAAGAAGGGAATGCGTCGGGACCGGTTTTTGGATTTCATTTTGATGTTAAAAAGTGAGAGATGGTGAGTGAAAGCAATATTACTGGTTATCTTTGCAGTAAATAGCGTCACTGTCCTCGGAGATCCTGCTTCCAAAGGCAAAACCGATTTCATTGCCTTTAACGTTCGGGTCACCAACGTTAGGCCTCTAAACAAAATAGAGATTTTCCACCCAAATCGCTGCGGCTCAAAGTTTTTCAATAATCCAAATGTGAAAATAAGCTCGCAGGAGTTAGCAAAAATTAAACAGGAAAAGGCCTGTTGGATATCCAGAAAGGATACGGACTCAAAAGATGCTCGGGTTGGGGACCGGTTGATCTTTTATAAGAACCAACTTGTGTTGTCCAATAGTGGAAATACTTTTAAACTCCACGCGAAGATCGAGGATGTAAGCTCTAAAAAACAACTCGCTGGCGATTCAGCCGAAGCAAAAAACGGGTCACCGGAAACAACTGTAAATCACAAAGATGGCCTGGCAATCGCCTGTTTCACAAATAAGCCTGATCGAATTGATCCCTATCATTTTTCTCATCCAGATCCATGCGACTTCAATTCTAAGACTTCAACTTCTGCCAACTACCAAGCATTTGATATTGGGATGTCCGGAAGAACAAGTAAGGCGAGTGCCCACTTTATTCGGTATCTTAAGGGCGAGATGACCCGAGATCAAACGATCAAGGCTCTTACGAACGAACGATTATCTGAATTCATTCCTTTTTTGAGTAAGGTTGATCCTGCAAAATCGCTAAAATCTAACTGTACGAATGAAACACTGAAGAAATATAGTGCGACGGTTCAGTTTCTTGACGGCACGTTTGTTATCGATGGTGCTTTAGAGTTATGTCCCATGGAGATGGTAAAGGATAAGAGTTGGCTTTAGGGACTATTTGAGGGAAGGTCTGAGGAGCTTGTCGTTTTTAAAGATAAGTTCACGTGTCGTGGTAAGTTTTTTGTGATTGTCCAGCCGCTAGGCCGTAGCGGGTTACAAATCCGGCATTGCTGTCCAGGAGATTAAAATGCTCGATCTTGATATAAATGGATTTGATCAGTTCGTAGAGAGCCTTAAAGATGCCGACATAGTGATGCTTGGTGAAAGCGACCATTGGATCGCTGAAAAATACAACTATCAGCTTACTATGGTTGAAAGACTTGCTGCGGCCGGATTTACTTCCGTTGGTCTCGAAAGAGGCTATTTCGAAGTGAAATATCCAACTCTCCTCGCACAACATACTGGGCGCAAACCCAAAGTGAAGATCGAGGGTGTGCTTGCGGGAAAAAACCTGACTTACAGTGATCGCCTCAGGAAAGCTGAAGACCAATTTCTTCTAGCGTTAAGTGAGTTACAAACAAAGTTCGGATTTGAAGTGTTTGGTTTTGACGTGAGCAAAATCCCCTCTTTCATGGACGAAATTGAGGCGTCAGTCGAATTGAATCCGCTGGAGCATCAGATCTTACGTCAAAGCCGCGAGTTCTGTCGCAAAGCATATTCAAATCCAACGCAAGAAGAATTGATCGAGCTTTACTCTAATCGTGAAGAACTGATGGAAAAGATCGTGTATTCACTCAAGCTTCCGAATAGTAAACTAGTTCTTATCGGTCATAATGGGCACTTATCGAAAAGCTCAAGCGACTACGCCAGAGTTCACATTACTCAAGAAGGGGCTGAAACGTTAGAGCCCTCTTGGAATCTATTAGGGGAGCGGATTCGGAGTAGATCCTCAGAGGTTATTTCGGTGTTTTTTCTCTATGGCCACGGCACGCACAGCGCACCGTTTTGTCTAGATGTGGTGCCATGCCCGGTAGAAGTGTTTCCAAAAACCTATGAGGAAAAACTAATCCTTCAGGATCAAAGTTGGTTAATACGTTCTTCACAGGAGCTGG
>CAZDFM010000578.1:0-2332 GCA_964504465.1 uncultured Pseudobdellovibrionaceae bacterium
CAAATATCTTCTTTTAAGCGATCGTCTGAACGCTGATAGCCCTTTGGACCTTTACCACTGTAAGTTTTTGCGGGAGCAGGAGGGAAGGCCTGAGGATTCTCGTAACGTTCGCCTTCAAGCCCTGAGCCAGCAAACGCGTACTCATTGTAATCCGTAGAGAGATATCGATAACCTCGCAGATCTTCACGCTTAGCTGCTGGGCGTTCAGATTTTGACTTCGGGTCTGTGGGCATAAGGACTCCTTGGTTATAGACTCTCCCAACTTAACCCATGAGCAATCATTTTTTTGAGGAAAACTGCCTGAGTTGCGAAATCTAAACGCTTTCAGACGAAAGTAAGGCTTTTTCAGTTTCGACAAACTGATTCTTATAGAGTTCTGCATAAAGGCCTTTTTTCTCTAAAAGTTCAGCGTGGTTGCCGACTTCAACTAACCTTGAGTTGTGCAAAACGACAATGCGGTCACAGTGGAGAATTGTCGACAGGCGATGGGCAATAATTAAACACGTCCGGCCCTGAACAATTTTTTCAGTTACTTTTTTGATTGCATCCTGAACCCATTGCTCAGTTACTGAATCTACATTCGAAGTCGCTTCGTCTAGAATCAAAATATCAGGATCAAACGCGAGCACTCGGGCAAAAGCAATTAACTGACGCTCACCTAAACTTAAATTCGATCCTGCTTCTTCAACATTAGAATCCAGTCCCATTTTACGTCGCTGAAAAATGCGCTGACACTGCGCCTGTTCAGCTGCCCATTCAATACGTTCGCGCGAAATTTGTGGATTATTTAAACTGATATTTGAAGCGATAGTTCCCTTAAACATAAACGGATCCTGCAGCACGACCCCCATATGCGACCTTAAAAACTGCGAGTCCATTTCATTCAGCGGTATGCCATCAACTAGAATTGCGCCTTCGCTCACGGGATATAGCTTTTGCATAAGAGAAATTAAAGTGGTTTTGCCGCTCCCAGTTCGTCCCACTAGAGCCAAACTTTCTCCGGCCGCGATCTTTAGATTAATATTTTGTACGGCATAAGGTGCAGTCTCAGAATACCGAAACGAAAGGTCTTTAAATTCGATTTCGCCTTTAAGCCGATTCGTGAGCGGAACGCTCCCGCCCTGAGGTTCTTCTTGTTCTGAAATCAACGAAAACACCCGGTCTGCACTGGTGATCGCATTTTGTGTCTGACTGTAGCGCTCCAAAATCACGCGAAGTGGTCTAAAGAAACTCTGAATCAATAAAATAAAAGCGGTCAATTCACCAATGGAGAGGCCAAGTTTGTCTCGAAAAAGTGCTCCAAAGAAAATTGCAGAAATGACGGTGCCGACATTAAAACATTCAATCAAAGGCCACAGCATCGCAAAAAGTTTAACCGTGTTCATTTGATATTGGCGGAAGTCTTCCGAAAGGCCGGCAAAATGTTTTTGCGTGGCATCTGATTGATTAAACAAATGCACGACCTTCATGCCGTTTAAACTTTCAGCGGTGTAAGCATTAATGGCCGCCATTTTCTTTTTAGATTCTTGAAAAAAGTAGCGAACTTTTAAACTTATTCGAACCGACATAAAAACTATGATCGGCGCAATCAGTACGGTTAAAACCGTAAGCGACGGAGAGATAAATGACAGTGCAACCAGAATCGACACCATCTCGATAATGTTGACGACAATATCCGTAAAGCTCTCAGTGAAGAGTTCACCGAGTGACGAAATGTCGTTGGTTGCGCGAGTGACGGTCCTGCCAATCGGGTTCTTGTCGAAGTACTGAAGTGGAAGGCGCTGAATGTGGCTAACAAGCTTTTCACGAATATCGTAAAGCAGCCTGTTTCCAAGTTTCTGCATAAAATAGGTTTGAAAATAGTGAAATAGCGAACGCAAGATTTCGCAAGCCAGATAGGCGCCCGCAATCATCATTACGACCGACATAGATTTTTTCTGAATCCCTTCGTCAATTGCCAACTGGATCAAAAATGGAAGAGCGCGTCCGACAGTTACGTAAAGGATCACCACGGTTAGGACGCTAAAAAACCAAAGTTTATATTGTCTTAAAAATGGCCAGACCTTTTTAAAAAAGTCGAGCAGGCTCAGTTCATGTTTTACTTTGTCCTCACTGAAGTAGGCTTGACTCATAAGTCATTCCTCCTCTGTTTTGAAGATCATAAAGTGATTTATAAGTCGGAGACTGGCGCAAGAGTTCTTCATGCCGGCCTTGCGCCTCGATCTGTCCATCCTTTAAAACCAAAATTTTATTGGCCCATTGAACACTTGAGACGCGGTTTGAAACTAAAATTGCCGATTTAGACTTGTCCCTCTGACCACTTTTAATAATA
>CAZDFM010000579.1:0-2329 GCA_964504465.1 uncultured Pseudobdellovibrionaceae bacterium
TAATACCTAAGAAGCCCGCAAAAACTTGAACCTGAGGAAGTGGCGGAACGATAAGGCGATCAGAGTGACAGACGTTCTGGCCTGAGGGAACTTCATCCCATGTCGGTTTATACGTTACACATAAAGTAGGCGCGACCGAAAACTTATATTCGGATTCACTCATCTCACCGGTATAGGCAGGATGCGCAAACTGACCCCGTTCGTTACCTAATGTTCCCATGACTCTGTAGCGCCAAGAAAAAAGTTTCCATGCTTGGCGAATCTGATAGTTTTGGTGGGCCATCGCATTGAGCATCTCGGCTTGTTTTGAAGCCGCATAGTACGCCGCGAGATCAACTGAGTTTTGAAGATTAATTTTGTCGTGAACTACGAGTGCCACGTTAATTGCCATCGCAAACAGAACGAAGAGCACCTGAAAAATCATGGCGACAAATATAGAAACTTGTCCCCTTGTAGACTTTAAGGGGTTCATTAAATTTTTAGAGGCTTTCACGCTTTTTAGAATAACGTACGTCCTTTGAATTGGACATTCTTTTTGACAGCCCGCCCCGCCTCATCCAGACTTATTGAAGCCGGCTCGGTCGGTCCAAATCAGGAGACTCTAGACCATGGTCAGAACTATTCTAAAAGAACATCTCGCAAAACGTACTCGAATTACCAGTGTATTACTCTTCGGCATTCTTTTGCCCTTCTTTAGTCTGTATAGCTTTTCGACAGCGGCCGAAATCATCTTTGAAGGTTACGCCAAAATCAATGCAGGGTCTAAGCATGTGGGTTTCTTTGTTCAGCGCTACGAATTCGATGCAAAGAAGAAACAATTTAGCAGCACCTACTTTATTAAAACCTCACCTGCCGGAGGCGATATCACCGAAAGCCTTAAAGCAGTTGCGAATGATAAGTTTCAGCCGATTTCTTACCAGTACACTTCTAAAATTGGGGATGCTTTAAAAGTTGTCGATGCAAAATTTAAAGGTCGCACGATGACTTTTAATGTTGCAGACGGGAAAACTAAAAATACATTTACCCGCCAGATCCCTGAAGGCGCCTTTCTTGTTACCTTCTTGCAGTACATGATGCTTCAAAACGGTTACCAAGTCGGAAAGAAGTTTAACTACACCGCGATCAGCGAAGAAGATGGCGAAGTCAGAGCTGGCGAAGCACTTATTAAAGAAGAAATGGATTTTAAAGACGTCAAGGGTTACCGAGTTCTTTATGAATTTAACAACGCTAAGTTCATTGGCTTCGTAAGCACAAAGGGTGAAGTTCTAGGAACGGTATCGCCCGTTCAGGATATTTCGACCGAACTTGTATCAAGTATGGCCGAGGCCACTACCGGAATGATGATTTCAAATAAAACTCTTCAGCTCATTTTTGGAAATGTGCCTGAAGGTAAAATAAATGCGGTTGCTAAAGCAAACCTTGCAGCACCCACAAACAAACCGAATGCTCTTCCGAACACAAAGACGGAGCCTCCCGTTCCTGCTCCTGCGACGAATAAAAGCCCGTCCGAAAAAGCTAGCCCGAATAAACCCAGCGGCCCGTGATTTCTTATCTTGTTAAACGCCTCTTTATTACGATTCCGGTAATACTTGGCGTTTGCACTTTATCGTTTCTTTTAATTCATTTTGTGCCAGGCGACCCGATTGATATTTTACTTGGCGAACAAGCCTCGAGTATTGATAAGCAAGCCTTAAGAGCCGAACTCGGATTAGATCAGCCGCTTCTTGCTCAGTACCTTTCGTTTATGAAGGGCCTTGTTCATTTTGATTTAGGTCAATCACTACATTCAAAGCAAAGCGTGACAAGCGAACTCGCTGAACGTTGGCCGGCGACACTTGAACTTGCATCGGCTTCAATGGCACTTGCTCTGTTGTTTGGAATTCCCCTCGGCGTTTGGGCTGCAGTAAAACAATATCGATGGCCCGACCACGGAATTTTTGGAGCAAGTTTAATTGGAATGTCGGTTCCCGGGATTTTCTTAGGTCCACTCTTGATTTGGATTTTTGCAATTAAGCTAGATTGGTTTCCAGTATCTGACCGTGAGGGGTTAAACTCACTTGTGCTTCCGGCAGTGAGTCTTGCAATACCTCTTAGTGCGATTTTGATGAGGCTGACCCGAGCTTCAATGCTCGAAGTAATTAACGAGGACTACATACGTACTGCAAAGTCTAAGGGCTTAGACTCAAGACCGATTTTTTTTAAACACGCTCTTCGAAATGCTCTTATTCCGATCATTACCATCATTGGCCTTCAAGTCGGCGCATTGCTAACCGGCACTGTGATTACTGAAACTATTTTTGACTGGCCGGGGATCGGCACTCTTTTACTT
>CAZDFM010000580.1:0-2328 GCA_964504465.1 uncultured Pseudobdellovibrionaceae bacterium
CCAATAGCTCAGCTGACGGGACCGGCATTTGGACGAACTACACGTTTCCAATAACTGGCGGAACACACGGCGCGCCAGGTGCGCAACCCATGGCCAACTCGACTGCGATTGCTATGAGTTATGACGCCGGAGTCGCATCTCCCGTTATGATCGTGATCGACAATGGAACCACAAAACAAATTCTTTCAGCCAAACTTGATCCATTAACGGGTGTCTTTTCGCCTGTACGACAAGTCGTGGCTACAGGAGCAAGTGGAGCCGCTTACCTCACAGCTGATTTCTCAAAAACTGAGAATTCAATTGTGGTGGCTTATAATGACTTAACCACTACAAGAGTAAAGTACACGCACACTGCGGATGCAGGTGCGACGGCCTACCTCACGCCAGTCAACGTATCAGGTTCAAGTTCTTCAATGGGAGTGGGTGCACAGATTCGACTTAACCCCATTACTCGAAAACCCTCGCTCGCCTATTTTGAACGAGCTAACGCACGCATCTTTTTTGCGACTTGCTCAAATCTTCCAGCACTGTGCAGTACAGGTTGGAATGGTACGGTCACTGCCGCAGTTACTGGCACGGGAGTACAAGGGCTCGCCTCCACAAATGACAGCTTGCTCAACGCAGCACTTAGTTATTCAGCTAACGGAGATGCCTACATCGCATTTACGTCGGGCGCACTTGATACGGGAAGCATTCGACTCGTTAATAACGTAGGTGGCTCAATGCCCTCTTCGCTACCGACCACTGTGGTAGAAGGTGTTAACGGCGCGACGATTAACGCCGCCGCAGTTAATGGTGGAATTCCGTGGAACGTCCAAGCGCAGCGTTTTTCAAATGGCGTTCTTGGACTTAGCTATATTGCACCTGGAAATTTTTTAGCAGTTACAACTTGCGGCGATTAATTCCCGCATAGATAATCCCTAGGCTTTCGGTTGAAATTTACTTCAATCTAATCCTAGGGATAACTATGCAAAAGCTTCGATTCAATTACTTCGCACTTCTCTCTTCGCTTCTACTTAGCTTAAGTTCTTACTCTGCCTTCGCAGATCTTTTGAGTTTTTACCCCGTTGGAGCTGTAAAAAAAGTTCAGCAAGTCACCGCCCGGTTTTCAACCGACATGGTCGCCATGGGTGATGCAAAAACAAAAACTGAAATTTTTAAAGTAAACTGCGAACCCGTTCAAGAAGGCAAAAAAATATCTCCCCCTAGTTATTCCACGCGTTGGGCTGATAGCAAAAACTGGGTTCTCGATTTTGACAAACCCTTACCCTCGGGGCATCGGTGCATTTTTTCGATCACTCCTGATGCAAAAGATCTTGCGGGCCAACCGGTTCGTTCACTCAACCAGTATAGCTTTACAATCTCAGGTCCCGCTATTCTCGGAGTTGCTCCGATGTACGGCGAGATTGAACCCGATCAATACTTTGTACTTTTAACCGACGGCGAAATTGACGAAAGTTCCGTTTTAAAAAATGCGTTTTTTGAAGTCGCCGATCTTCCGGATTCAATCGGAGTCAAAATTATTAAAGGGCCGCAACGTGAAGCTGTAATTAAAGCGGCAATTAAAAGTAATTGGGAATGGCATCCTTATCAGCGTTTGATCCTTCCAAAAAAGCCGTTCGCTAGCATCAAAGAGTTTAATAATTTTTTGGTAATCGCAGGCACAAGAAAGTTTCCAGAAGCTGCTTCTGTCAGTTTGCAGTGGCCAAAAGGTATTCGCTCAAAAACTGGGATTAATGTCACCGAAGAACAATCTTACTCGTTTACGGTGATTGACGCCTTTAAAGCTAATTTTTCTTGTGAGCGTAGCCATGCAGAAAATGACTGTAACCCGATTCTTAATATGTCTATCAATTTCACAAAAGAAGTCCCTCGGGCTTTACTTAAAACCGCGAAACTCACAGCCATAGATGGCGCAAATGTTGGAGCAAGTTGGAGTCCCCTTGAAATTCTTAAACCTGAAAAGAGCCAAGACCAACTAAAATACATCACCTTTAAAGGCCCGTTTCCTCCTTCGACCAAGTTCAACCTTTTTTTACCTGTGCTTAAAGACCATCTGGGGCGAAAACTTACGAATCAAAAGATCTTTCCTCTGCAAGTTGCCACAACCGAACCTTCACCTTTACTTAAGTTCTCTGCGGCCTTTGGACTTTTAGAACTCAAAGGAGAACCCTTACTTCCGCTTCATGTCAGAAATGTCGAAAAACAAATGTCTATGCGGCAGCTCGAGTACACGGGCCGAAGCTTAAACCTTACGACTGCGACCGACATTGCCACCTGGTATCGGCGAGTTTTAACCCGAGAATACGATTACGAAAAACGCAACAC
>CAZDFM010000581.1:0-2327 GCA_964504465.1 uncultured Pseudobdellovibrionaceae bacterium
TAAAAATGTCAGTCAGCCGCGGATACTCAATCCGCACGATGCGATTGTGAAAGTCACGACGGCGGCAATTTGCGGTTCTGATTTGCATCTCTATGACGGTTATATTCCGAGCATGGAGAAAGGCGACATTCTCGGGCATGAAACTATGGGCGAAGTCGTCGAAGTCGGGCCGATGGTGAAGAATATAAAGGTTGGAGATAAAATCGTGATTCCCTTCGACATTGGTTGTGGCAGTTGTCATCACTGCAAAGTCGAAGAGTACTCAGCCTGCGACAACACGAACCCGAACGCGGTGGTAGCAGATGCTTTGTATGGCTACTCGGGCGCAGCACTTTTTGGATACTCACACATGTACGGAGGCTATGCTGGCGGCCAGGCCGAATTTATTCGGGTGCCCTTTGTTGATACTAATTCGCTTGTCGTTCCTCAAGGCATCGACGACGAAAAAGTTTTGTTTTTAAGCGATATTTTCCCGACGGGTTATATGGCGGCTGAAAATTGCAATATCAAACGGGGAGACACGGTCGCCGTTTGGGGAGCGGGGCCTGTTGGCCAAATGGCCATTAAGAGTGCGTTTCTTTTAGGAGCGGAGAGAGTGTTTGCGATCGACCATTATCCCGGTAGGCTCTCAATGGCTGAAAGCTTAGGCGCCGAGGTCATTAATTTTGATGATGTGGACGGAATCTTAGATGAGGTAAAATATCGAACAGGGGGAGTAGGTCCTGACGCTTGCATCGATGCTGTAGGTCTTGAAGCTCATGGGCATACTGTAACCGCAGTGCTTGACCGCGTGAAAGCTGCCACCATGCTTGCAACAGATCGCCCCGATGCTCTCAGACAATGTTTGATGGCCTGCCGAAAAGGCGGGACGGTTTCAATCCCTGGAGTGTACGGCGGCTTCTTAGATAAAGTTCCATTCGGTGCTGCCTTTGGAAAAGGCCTCACTTTGAGGATGGGGCAAACCCATACGCAAAGATATATGAAACCACTGCTAGAACGCATCTTGAACGAAGAAATTGATCCATCATTTGTGATCACTCATCGAATTAAAATCGAGGATGGCCCCGATGCTTATAAAACCTTTAAAGACGAAAAGGACGAATGCATCAAGGTCATTATCAAACTGCACTAGAAAAGTAAGACAACAAGGAGTAGTAAAATGTCGAAAGAAAAAGAATCTCATCGTGGACAACTGGCAGTCATTACGGGGGCCTCTAGCGGGATAGGTTACGAACTCGCTAAAGTTTTTGCTAAAAACGGGTTTGATCTACTCGTCACCGCCGAAGACGAAGGAATCGCCGAAGCCGCCAGTGCCTTTAAAAGTTTTGGTACAAAAGTCGAATATTTGAGAACAGACCTTGCAACCTATGACGGTGCTGAGCGTTTGTATAAACAGATTATCCAACTTGCACGTCCTGTTGAGTGTCTCGTGTTGAATGCAGGGGTAGGTGTTGGAGGCGAATTTAGAAACACTGACTTACAAGATGAACTCAAGCTCATTCATCTCAATATTGTATCTGTCGTACATCTTACTAAACGCGTTTTGCCAGATTTGATTTCTCAAGGACACGGAAAGATTTTGTTCACTTCGTCGATTGCCGCGACTATGCCTGGGCCTTACTATGCAGTCTATGCGGCTTCGAAATCTTTTGTTCAGTCGTTTGCGGAAGCGATCCGAGAAGAGGTACGCGAAAAAGGAATTACCGTTACGGCCTTGCAGCCTGGACCCACCGACACCGAGTTCTTCGAACGAGCCGACATGGTCGACACCAAAGCGGGGCAAGGTAAAAAAGACGATCCAGCTGACGTTGCACGCGACGGCTTTGAAGCGCTAATGGCCGGAAAAGATCACGTTGTTGCCGGCTCATTTAAAAACCTTGCACAGGCTAAAATGGCCAACGTTATGACGCAACCTCAAGCTGCTAAAACCCACGGCGCGCAAACTAAACCAGGTTCGGGACACTAAATTTGCATGCGCCGGTCCAAGTCCGCGCTATTAATTTTGGATATGCTGAACACCCTCGATTTTCCGGAGGGTGCTCAGCTTTTGCCTCACGCAGTTAAAGTGGCTCACCAGATCTCTCGCTTAAAAGAGCGCTGTTACAAAAAGAAAATTCCGGTTATTTACGTCAACGATAATTTTGGCAAGTGGCAAGCCGATTGGAAAAAGATCTATGAACTCTGCATTCACGAGACGTCTCTCGGACGTCCACTGGCAGAAATTTTAGAACCCAATCACAAGGACTTGTTTGTGTTAAAGCCCAAACATTCCGGGTTTTATTCAACCACTCTTCAGGTGTTACTTGAAAGTATGGGAACCAAAGAAC
>CAZDFM010000582.1:0-2324 GCA_964504465.1 uncultured Pseudobdellovibrionaceae bacterium
CGGTTACTGGCCTTCGTTAGGCTGTAGTTTTTGTGGATGTAAGTGGGAGGGGCGGCAAAGGAGTGAGGACTTATCCTACCTTTTACCCGAGTTCCCACCATCGCGGCGGGGAGGACCAACCCAGCCGTCAGGCCGACCACCGAAGCGCCAATAATACAAATCCTCGACCTCTAACTTCGCCCAGTCGTTTTGCCTCAAAAAAATCAAACTGGATTTGAGACTCGGGTTCTCGTTGAAACAGCGGATATTAATTTTCTGACCCAGTTTTTCCCAACCATAGGCTTCGACCAGTGCACGGACCATTATTTCAAGCGTGATTCCAGCGGGAGGATATTTGTTGTTTCGTTTTTTCGGTAATTTGTGGTTTGAATCTGAGTCTGACATTTTGTGATTCTAGTTTCTAAATGCGCAGATGGGAAGGGGCTTTGGGCAATTGCTCATCCATCCCATCGAGCTTTCTCCGAAGCGTCGCTAACTAGGCTTTTTGCGAGCTGTAGCGCTGCCGCAGCGGCAACTGTACGCGTTATTTTCGACGCGTAATTTTGGCGCTTGATATCACCGTAGTCCCTTCATAGTTCCATCCTAAATGAGACAAGGTGAGCATTAATTTTTGAGTATTCCGTCCTGTACTTACTCAGATTTAATTATAATTGTTTACCCGTTAAGATATTCTTGCCGAATTCCGATTTGTAAACATGAGATATTTATTATTGTTTTTAGGGCTCTTTTTATTTGGATGCGCATTAACTAATAATCGTAGCACCCACTATGCAGTAGTCGTCGATGCTCTTACGGATGGAAGAGCTCAAGTCTCTACAGTGCAGCTTATTAATATTACTGAGGCATCCCATCTTGAAAAGAAATATTACGATGATTATGTAAGAGCTGCTATGACCGCCGTTGGTTACAAAGTTGTTGAAACCCGCGAGTCAGCTGACCTTGTAGTATTGTATTCATATGGTTTATCTTCTCGAGAAAAGATTGCGTCCCGACCGACTTATTCTTGGACTGCCCCTAAACAGTATAACTATACAAATAGCAGTTACGGATCGACTGGAAGTACATTTTCATCCGGGACCGTCTCTGAAGGAGGATTTGGAACTCTTCAGCGAACCGGAAACGAAGTATATACCTATGACGAACATACGAGAATGGTCTACTTCGAAGCTTTCTTAAAAAATGATATCGAACCTGCCTTAAAGGTGAATAAGAAGCCACTTGAAACATGGAAGCTGACACTAGCGAGTTCCGGCTATTCTGCGAATATGAGGAAAGCCTTCCCATTTTTGCTAAGTGCAGCTTTGGAATTTTTTAATACTGATTCGGTAGGGCCACAACGTCGGTATGTATATCGTACCCATGAAGCTCTAACGAAAGCCTACCTAGGGACACCTGAAGTTAGAGAGCCCGCGAAAACAAAATAGAGGAGCTTTCTTGCGATCAACTGCGATTTGACATCTATTTGAAAGAATCGTTTTTCAGTAACTTATGGTTTGAACCGAAGTCCGATATTTTGTGATTTTAATTTCTAACGAATTGGTAGGGGATTTGGCCGTCAGGGCCAGTAGGGAAGAGCCACCAAATTCTTTGTGGTTCGCAGAAATCAAAAAATACTGGTGCTGTTGCATTTGCCCATTCTCTGATTAACGCTGATTCTTCGGCGCGCACCTTCCTCAGGAATGGGGCATTGCCAATTTGAACCCCCGAGTTCCAGGCTTTAGAAAATTGCATAGGATCTTTTTTTCGGCGGAGACCATTAACCACCCAGACAAGCTTCTTGTAAAATTCCGTGCGTGAATTCCGTTCTTGCGGAGCTATCGCAGAATACTGAAACTCTAACACCCAGCCCTGATCGGTCCTTATATCAGCAATGTGCTTTTCCCCTTCGGGACTGGTTTGAATTTGCTCCTGCCAATCCACTGGGAACTGATCTTTCCAATGGCGATGCCACTCCGTTTCGTTTTCCCACCACATATCGCAAACTCGTTTTCCACGATGTGCCCAGTGTCGGACTTTTTTCTCACCACACTTAGCGATTACCGCATTTTGACAGCTTGGACATGTTCCCAGGAGTCCTGGCTCTGCTTCTTGGCGTCTGTTGTTGATAATTGCATATCTCATCGAAAACTCCATGAGGCTCGTTTTAAGAGACCTGCTTGCAGCCAAAGGAATCTGAGTTCCTGCCTGTGGATTTAAACCTCTATTCAACAATAAGCGTCTAAGCAACTTTAACTTTCGAACTGCCGGAGCGTCGTGCTACCTTTCTTTCATGCACAGGTTCGTCTCTTTACTGTTGTTGGCAGTCGTAATCGTCGGAGGATTCC
>CAZDFM010000583.1:0-2324 GCA_964504465.1 uncultured Pseudobdellovibrionaceae bacterium
GCGGTTATTTCTATTTCAACGATAGATTTTGCGGGCGAAGAATATCTTGATCTCACAAGGCGCTCTTCTCCGCGCCCCATGAAAGAATCAACTGCTAGAATTTCCTATTATCGTCTGCGGTAAAACAAGACGATAAACTCAAAGCAAATGATCAGCGAGTCACTCAAGTATGGAGAAGCGTTTTAAACTCGCCCGTCGTAAAACGTTTCATATCAAACGGCATAGTTTGAAACTGCTCTTCGCTCATTCTGGGATCTTTCATCACTTTTTTTGTGATCTGATTGCGGTGAGCTTTCGATTTATAAACAATAAAAGCAAAGATAAGAGTCTCACTGGGTTTTAATTTGCAGAGTTTCTGAAAAGGTAAACCCCAGGGGCTTTGCAGGTTAGCGCCAACACATTCGTAGTAGTCGAGCGCGCCGTACTCCATCCAGACTTTGCGGCCCATAGCTGCCATCTTTTTATACTCTTTGAGTTTGCTTTTTTTAATCGGAATCAAAAAACCGTCTACATATCGAGCCATAAATCCTCCAATACCCAACTAGATAAGTAGCCTTTTCACGCGTCAACAAATTTTCACGACAGTTTGTTGCGTTTTTTTCTCAAAAGGTACTCAACTTCCCGAAGTCCTTAGAATCGCGATCTGCGAAATTAGAGCGGTATGTAATGACTCTCGAAAGGAGACCTCATGTTAGCAATGGAATACCGCGGGCCGTTTCGTGTCCGTACTGTCAGAAAACCCGACCCCGAAATCGAGCATCCACAAGATGCAATTGTACGAGTGACGCGCTCTTGTATTTGCGGCTCAGATCTACATCTGTATCATGGCCTTGTGCCCGACACCCGAGTGGGCAGCACCTTTGGTCACGAATTTACCGGAGTCGTAGAGGAAGTCGGCCCCGACGTAAAAAACTTAAAAGTCGGCGACCATGTGTTAGTTCCGTTTAATATCTTCTGCGGAACTTGTTTCTTTTGCCAACGTGAACTCTACAGTAACTGTCACAACGTAAACCCTGAAGCGACAGCCGTCGGGGGGATTTATGGATATTCCCACACAACTGGAGGCTATGACGGAGGACAAGCCGAACTCGTTCGAGTGCCAATGGCTGATATTGGCCCAACAGTTATTCCTAAAAATCTCGACTTAGACGATGCAGTTCTTTTGACCGATGCCTATCCCACAGGCTACCAGGCCGCTGAAATGGGAGAAATCAAACAAGGCGACACCGTCGTCGTTTTTGGTGCAGGACCTGTCGGAATTTTTGCAGCAAAGTCTGCGTGGCTTCTGGGAGCGGGACGTGTGATCGTGGTCGATCACGTAGAATACCGGCTCGAGTTTGTAAAAAACTTTGCTCAGTGTGAAGTGATTAACTTTAAAGAAGTCCGTGATATGGCGATCCACATTAAAAAGATGACCGATGGTTTAGGTGCAGATGTGTGCATCGATGCAGTCGGCTGCGAAGCCGCCGGAAGCGCGTTGCAACAAATCACGGGTGTTCACTTAATGATGCAAGCGGGAGCCGCCACCGTTCTTCACTGGTGCATTAATTCTGTTCGCAAGGGCGGAGTGGTGTCAGTTGTCGGAGTTTACGGTCCAACCTTTAACGCAGTTCCAATTGGAAACGCGGTAAACAAGGGGCTCACGCTTCGAATGAACCAAGCAAGCGTAAAACGCCATCTCCCTCGGTTGATCGAACACATTCAGGCCGGTCGGATTGATCCAAAACAAGTCATCACGCACCGAGTTCCGCTCGAAGAAGTCTCAGACGCTTACCACATGTTCTCAAGCAAGCTCGACAACTGTATTAAGACCGTGCTGGTCCCACCATCAGTACGACACTAGAAAGGAATTAGAAAATGGAAACTCCATCTCAATATTCACACATCCAAGGCTGGGGAGCAGATCTTGATCCAGCTGATCGTCCCGCAGTACCTAAGGAACGTATTCCCGCGCGAGATATCGGCGTGCACTGGACGGAGCCTACTTTTCAGGCTCAGCACGTGCGCGTTTATCATTCAAACGAAAGACCCGGCATGACTCCGGTTTTTGGCTCGACGGTTCCGCCAAAAGGTTTTAGCGGTATGCTTCGAGGCTTTGCTTTTAAGTACAGCGAAAACGATCTCCGTCACTGGCTCATTTTGTTGGTCGCAGACCGTGTAAATGTCGTTGAAGGATTAGTTGAGGATCTCAGCAAAGGTCATATCCCGAATATCTTTGCCGAAATGGGTTGGAAATCAGAATTAAAGTACAACAAAAAAGGGGTCATTAAGAAAGCCCTAGTTGTGGCTGCAGTTTCTGGAGTTGCTTACATGTACTTTACTCG
>CAZDFM010000584.1:0-2318 GCA_964504465.1 uncultured Pseudobdellovibrionaceae bacterium
GCTAAAGTGATTTTACCGGTCGCGTAGTTCGGTTTAGCGGTATCGACAACGTCGGGATAAATCTTCGCTAAAGTTTTACTCTCTTGTGTATTTTTGGAATAACTTTGGGCAAGCGATAAGACCCAAGCGCTACAAAGGGCTCCAGATTTTTTTCGACAAGAAGTCGCGTATGCCTCGATCATTTCTGGGCTCAGGTGGTAGAGCGCATTGGAGATCGAGAGAAGTTGCATCCCTTTTTCAAACGCTGTTTGGGCACTGACCCACTTCTTTTGCTTAGCAAGCGATAGGCCTTCGAGGATTTGAAGTTGGCCAATCCATTCATTGGCTTCTTTAAACCAAGGTGAATAGGTAAAGTCGTTTTTGATACGCTCTAGATCTTTGATTCCGGCACGGGATGCTTCGCCGGCTTTCGGCCAATTTTTAGTTTCAATCGCTTTTTCGGCATCCTGAAGTGAACAGAGTGCTCGGAGCTGGAGAGCGTGATCGACTAAGTCTTTTCCGGCTAAAGCGGGAGCGAGTTCAATGCGTGCCTTGGCGCAGGTTTTCTTTTTATAAGCCGCGTACGCACGCGCTAACCCTTGGGTAACCTTGCCGCCTTTTTGTTTTTCTAGTTTTTCGATCGGATCTTGGGGTGGGGTGATGTGAGCGAGTTGACGGTTTCTTTTTATTGAAGATTTTGTTTTTGCTTCGGCCTGGGGTGCCGCGAAGAGAAAGCCTGCACTTAAGATCATGATTCCCGTCGTGCGTAAGTTTCGCAACGCTCGCGCGCAGATGCCTTGACCTTTCCAGGCACAAGGTTCGCAGGCTTGATCAAAGGCCGCATCTGTCATCTTTTCGATCATTCTTTTTTTTGCATCTTTCCAGCTCATCTGATCTCCGGCTTTGATCCGGAGAATACGCGCGTGAGCGCGATCCAGCTTTTCAATTTTTTCCTGCGTTGAACAAAGTTTTTCGAGACGGTTTGGACAGGGTTCGCAGATCGCATCTGTTTCGTCGACGACTTCAATGATTTGCTCGTCTCCATCCGGAGACGTTTTTAGGAGTGCACTGACTTTTTTATAATTCTCGACGAATGCGTCGGAGTAGCCCTTGCCTTCAAAACCTACGGTGCATAAAAAATGGTGGGGCCGAAATTTAAGTACTGCCATGTCCCATTATTGCAGATGTTTGAGCGTCGCTAAGCTTTGTTCGAGTTCTTTTTTTGCCGAATCATCGGTCGTTTGGGACATCGCTTTTTCGATGTGCACGCGAGCGGCGCGGACAGAGTCCTGGATAGACTCCACCATTAAATTGTATTCGGCAGCTAATTCTTTGAAATGGTCGGCTTTACGGAAAAAAATCGTCGCCATTTTGCCATTACGCGCTTCGTGCATGGCCTTTCCGATTTTATAAACGGGGCCCGCGATGCGGTGGCTGAGAAAAAGACTGAGTAAGAAGGTCATCGCCATAAAAAAGAGCTGCATCATGATGAGCCAGAAAATGATTTCTTCGCGACTTTCTTGAATGGCCGGAATAGCCGGACCATGGGGATCGGCCGAAATGTAACGATGGAACCATTCGTAAAGTTGGTAAATCAACAAAGGGTAAATAATGCTGAGGGCGGAAATCCAAGAAACCGTATATAACGCAAAGCGAAATTGAAACGGTTTATTGATCAGAAGGATTCTTCTACGAAATTGTCCCATGAAAGCAGTCTACTGAGGGTGATTCGCAAATGGAAGATTCAAATTCGCTCTAGACTCGCCGCTTCTATATGGTAAGCGAAGATGTCCCCTACAAAACGAAAGGAACCTAGATATGAATTTTAAATTCAAAGTCCTGATTTTGTCTCTATTGGCCGCAGTAGGTCTCTCCGGTTGTTACACGACCGTGGCTTATTATGATCCTTACTACGATCCATATTACGACAGCTATTGTTACTACAACTATTGCAACTACTACTATGACAGCTGGGGCAACATTGTTTATTACAGCACCAACACCACTGGCCGTGGCCGTGACGTGGTTGGCGATGTAGCTCAACAAGAAGAAAAAGAGTTGAACCAAGCCGCTGAAGGCTTAGTCGCTCGTTACGCTCTTTCTTCCGAGAAAGCATTACAAGTCGCTCGCGTGTTAAAAGACTGGAATTCACTTTCTGGTCGTGCTCGCACGGAAGCTGACTACGCAGAATTTTCTGAACGTTTATACGGAATGAAATTCTCTGCGCTTCAAAGTGCAGTTGTCAACGCGTACGAAGGCGATTCTCAATCCCTGAAATCGGCCGTCGCACAAGTTGCTCAAAACTGGGGAACCAGCGAAGAGACCATGCGTGAAGTTTT
>CAZDFM010000585.1:0-1320 GCA_964504465.1 uncultured Pseudobdellovibrionaceae bacterium
CCACTCAGCCCGCATTGGAAGTTTGTGCACCACGAGTAACTCAAGCTCTGCTCCCAGTTCATACTCCCAAAACGCAGTGGGAAGATTGCCCGTAGGCCGAGCGAGATCATAGTGTCGCACTTTTGCGAAAGGAGCCCAGCGCCGAAGCGAAAACGGCCATCTCGCAAAGTAAAACGATTGGTTAATGGCTTTCTTTAATCCCAACTCTTTGATTTGCACGCTCCCGATTCTGTACTCTCGATCAACCGACCGGCTGTAGTAGTCATCAGTCACGGCTTGAGGGATAAACGAGTCATCAAGAGTCACATTGAGGTTTTCTGAAAAGCCCCCCATATAACTCGCCCACATATAGGTCTCTTGTCCTACATCGTAATCTAAACGAACTTGCGCCGAATAAATGTCATCAGACTTTTTAAACGATTCGCGCTCAGCTTGAACATCGTGGCCAAGAAGTAGGCTGAAACCTCTAAAGGTTTGATAGGCGAGAGGGTAGTTGATACCCCAGTTGAGACCGAGGCTATTTCTAAAACTGAGCAAATCATCAGAAGGCACCGGGCCGACGCGGTCTTCTTTTTCCCAAAGGGCACGTCCCATCCATTGAGAAGACCAGCGGCCCTTAATAAATAAAGGGTAGGCCAAATTTATATAAGCAGCGTTGTGGTGCAAAGTTTCAAGCAGACGTTTGTTTCGAACAAGAGCGTCTTCATCATAAAAGTAAACCAGCTGATAACTTAGCTGGTGGCGCCCGTTGTAGTAAGAAATCGAGGCTGTGTCTCGGTCGTAACTGTTTCGTGCATATGACAAATTGACCGCGTTCCAGGCTAAAGGATCGCTAAAGTTTATTGAGAGTGCTCCGTTAAAGGACTCATCTTCGCCAGTGCCGTAAAAGAGATCTGTGAAATCATAGCGAAGTTCTTTTAAAGCCTCGTAGTCACGCGCGGCCTCAAGTTTTAAAGAAGCCTTGCGCTCTTCTTCAGTCAACTCAGGAACTCTCGAGGTTAAAGGCGCCTCAACTGGATTTACAAATTTAAACGGGGAGGCTTTTTGTCTGTTGCTCGAAGAAATTTTGTACTGGTAGCCCTGAGCGTTTACTTCGACCACTAAGAATTTTTCATTACCTAAAGAGCGTGCTTCAACGACCTGGTCTGAAGCGAGCACTTCTTGAAGTTCTTCGCCTTGGCTCCAGTAAAAAAGCCCACTGCCGCGAGCGGTGCTTGCAACAAAGTAAACTCCACCTTTGTCGTCGATCTCCATTAATTTGCCGTAGTAGTCTTCGTAAGAAAAAAGCTCTTCTTGGTTGCGGTAAAGACTTCGGCGGTT
>CAZDFM010000585.1:1330-2296 GCA_964504465.1 uncultured Pseudobdellovibrionaceae bacterium
ACTCGGCCCTCTAGGTCTAAGAGCGCATCGGAATCAGCTACTCCAAAGTATTTTTTGTCTAAATAGAGTTGGCCTTCGGTAAAGCTTTTGACCGGATCAAAACTTAAGCTGTGACCTGCGCGAAGGTCCGTCACAACTTGGCTTCGGTAGTCAGGGTGTGAACGAAGACCCTCAAGATAAAGACCGTATTCAATTAAACTCGGGGTTTCTTGTTTGGCTGAAGCGGTCGCAAAGCCGCGATCGGTTTTAAAAACTTTGCCGACCGCAAGATCGATTTTCTGCCGTGACTGACTGAGACCCGAATCCTTTTTGATCTGCCAGAGCCAGGGGTAGCTTTTGCCTTTTTGTGGAATTAAGAAAAAGACTTCGTCTTTGTCGTGGTTAAGAGATGAAAAAAACCAACCGCTCTCAAAAGCAGCCTCAGTGAGTGACCTTTGCCCCTTAGCTTTTTCAAGTAGGTATTTATTGTAGTCACGAATCAGCTGATTGTAGCCAATCCCAAAGCTTTTAATAAAAGTCTCGTTTAAGATAAAAGGGTTCATAAAATGCCGACCCTGAACCTTAAAAAACGCATTGGTCGCTTTAAGCCCATATGTTTCAGCTAAAAACTGCTGAAAGTAGCCGCCCTGATAGTACTTTTCAGAACCAAACGGGAACTCAAGATGGTCGTTAATCAAGCGAACCGCATCGATCTCGCCTTCAAGCACCTGCGAGTAGGTAAGGGCCCTAATTTCGCCGCTATAGAGCCTTCCGCCAATACCCCAGCGTGACTCATTCATCATGGCATTGCCTTCTAAAACAAAGGTGGGGAGAAAAATATTAGGGTGGATAAAGATCGGAACCACAAACGGGGTCGGCACATATAGGGAGTTCCCCACCACGGTATGAATCATCTCGGGCAGTCGATCTTTTACGTTGAGCTGATAAAGATGGGCCGATTCGTGAATCAAAAGCACCTTCATCCAC
>CAZDFM010000586.1:0-1443 GCA_964504465.1 uncultured Pseudobdellovibrionaceae bacterium
TAACGAAAAACATCCCGCTTTTTCTAAAGCTAAAGCTTCTTGATGTATTTTTTCAGCCGCCTCGGCCGTTTTGCCTTGAACCTTAAAGCCACCAAACTGATTTACAAATTGTGGAGTAAGACCCAGGTGACCCATAACCGGCACGCCTGAATCAACTAAATGGCGAATAAATTCTAAGTTCCCATCAGCACCCTCAAGCTTCACAGCTTCGGCACCGGCTTGCATAAGTTGTTGAACACCCTTGATGTTGGTGGCGAGGTCCGAGCGAAAACTCAAAAAGGGAAGATCGGCAACTAAAAACTTTTTACCTTGAAGTCCTCTTGCGACAGCCGCTACGTGGGGTACTAACATCTCGAGTGTTGCAGGCACCGTACTGCTGTAGCCGTGCATCGTCATGGCAGCAGAGTCACCCACCAAAACTGAATCAATGTCAGAATTTGCGATCAACTTCGCAAAACTTGAATCGTAGCAGGTCACCATAGAAATTCGTTTTCCGGTTACATTATGTTTTTTAAAATTAAGGATGTTCATCGGGGCCTCCAGCTTGAGGAGATGTAGGTTGAGAATCGGGAGTCAGATGGTGAGAGGTTTCAGAAACCAGCTCGCGAAAAAGCAAAACGAATTGTTCGTAAATTTTAGCCTTACGAGGATCAAGCTCGCTTAAATGCCGTTCTATTGTCGCTTCGTCGTTTCGAACGAGCGGACCAGTGAGAGCAAGTTTTGAGTCAGCAATTGCGCCTTCAAAAACTTTCATCTTATAAGGCCGCAAAACTTCTGCCGGTAAGCCGAGGTCCTTTTCAAAGGCCTGTTCAGTCATCCACCAAAGTAGATGAGTGAAGTTTCCACTCATCACACAGTAGGCGTGATACAAAATTCGCTTTTCAGGCGATAACCGGTAACTCGGATTGGGGAGGCCTGGGAGAAGACTTTCAAAAGCGGGAGCGCCTCGATCTAAGATAAACGGAATTTTTTTATAGACGTCGAGTTCATACAGTTGTTGTCCAAAGGTCATCAAAGGATGGCAGGCAAGGACGTTGGGATGCCAAAAGGTTCCTGAAAAATGCACCCAAGTTTTATCTTCAAAATTTTTGTGTTCTTCAAAAAACGGTGCGATAGCTTTGTCAGAGATCGCAAGTAAGATGTGGGTACAAGCATTGGCAGATTCTATGAAGCGCCAGCTGGCGGGATATTCTACGGGTAAAGTGTTGAAAAGTTCGCTGTCATCACGGGACCAACAGACTACATCGAGATTTAAAGCTTTAAGGTATGACTTGAGATGAAGGGCTAAGCGTCCCGATCCAATAAGCAAAAATTTTGGAGGTTTTTCCTCGATCGAGGAGATTAGGTTTTCTAAGTGTGGTACTTGTCCCATGGATCAAGTCCTTATCATTTTGTGCCGAGCTTCCCTCAGCGAGTTGTATTCTCAAACGGTCTCTTCTCTCG
>CAZDFM010000586.1:1453-2282 GCA_964504465.1 uncultured Pseudobdellovibrionaceae bacterium
CTCTCGTCAATGAAAGTAAGAGCTGTTTTCTTGCCGCCCAATTTATCACCAATTGCTCGTCTAGGCTATTAAATGCTCAATTGACCCCTTTGGCCACTGCTGGTAGCTCTGAGACATGAAGCGTTTAGCCTTTATAGTTTTAGCATTCTTGCTGGCCTGCGGAATATTTTACAGCATCAGTATGGTTTTAAAGCCTAAGCCGATCTCTAAAATGAGTCCGACGATATTTAAGCAGCCCGAACAAGTCGGGGCTGTCGTTTACCGAAGGCTGCGTCACGACGTTCAGCGAGCTCCTCTCGTGATTTTGGGGAGTTCTCCTTGGATTCAAAATTATGAAAAAATTTGGTCCGGCTTTCTCTTAACAGCCTATAACGACAAAAAGTTCCCTAAGCTTCTTTACCAAGATCGGGAGCTCAAAACTCCTATTGAAATCGTGGGGATGGAAGTTAAAGAACTCAACTGGGCCGAAGAGATTGCTGAGAATCTCCAGGTTAACGAAGTCTTTTTGATCCATACCGATTACACCCAAAGTTCAAAATTTTTCGAAGAATCGTACGTGAATAAAAAGGCCTCAAAACCAGGTCAAGAACCCGTGACCATCACGCTTTTACCGCTCGCAGTTAATGAAACCGAGCTTGCGCAGATTTCGCCGGATTGCCCGTTGAACCAAGTCTCTGAAACTGAGATGGAGCTACTTGGCTGTACGCTAAAGCGCGCTTCAAAAAAGTTTTTCCGAAAGAAGCTGAAAGTCGATGGTCTATGGGCGGTTTTAGAGCAGCATAGCCCGCGTGAATATCTTCTTTTTATTCACGAGCCCAATGCGAACTAT
>CAZDFM010000587.1:0-2278 GCA_964504465.1 uncultured Pseudobdellovibrionaceae bacterium
ACCGTTTGGGTCAACACCTGGATGAAGCGTGACTTACGAGTTCCATTTGGTGGAGCGAAAGCTTCGGGTGTGGGCCGCGAAGGCGGGGACCACTCATTAGAGTTTTACACTGAGACAAAAAATATCTGCATTAATTTAGGCTGAGAAAGATAACTGAGGGGAATGTTATGGCAAAAAAAGGTGAAATCGTAGCAGGTGTGTTGGCGCCTCATCCACCACATCTTGTATACGCAGAAAATCCTCCGCAAAACGAACCGCGTTCTGAAGGCGGTTGGGAAACTCTTCGTTGGGCTTATGAACGTCTCAGAAAAAGTTTAAACAAAGACTACGATGCCCTTGTGGTTTTATCTCCCCATTGGAGAACTAATGTTGGGATTCACTTTTTGGGCCTTCCACATTTTAAATCCAAAAGTGTTGATCCCGTTTTTCCACATTTGTTTCGTTATAACTACGATCTTAAAGTTGACGTCGATTTGTCGAAGGCGATTCACGATGAAGCGGCTAAAGAAGGTCTCGAAACCAAGATGATGATGAACCCAGATTACCGAATTGATTACGGAACTATTGTTTCATGCCATTTAACTAATCCGGATTGGGATAAACCCATCGTTTCAATTTCGTCTTACGGGGGCACTCAGTATTTTAATATGGATGTGATGCAAGCCCATATGTTGAAGCTTGGAAAAGCCACTCGACGTGCAATTGAAAACTCGGGCAAACGTGTGGTGCTTTTGGCGAGCAACTCGCTTTCGCACCGGCATTTTGTAAACGAGCCGGAGCTACCTGAGGATATGAGCAAAGAACATATCCATAACCACAATCAGTACCTTTGGGATATGCGCATGATTGGCCTCATGAAAGCTGGCAAATCAAAAGAGATCTTTGACATCATGACCGACTTTACCGAACAAGCGACCGCCGAAACCGACAGTGGGGCTTTAAGTTGGATGCTGGCCACGATGGAGTTTCCGACCATGCCCGCTGAAGTTCATGGTTATGGTACGGTGATTGGTACAGGCAATGCGGTTGTCGAGTGGAACTTAAGCGGAGGTGCAAGATGAGTAAGCCTGCACAGAACTTATTAAAGAAGGCTTATTTTTTGCCCGGCCTTCCTCATATTTTGCTCACACCTGAAAAAAATGAAGGTTGGATGAAGGTTCGAAAAGCCTTTGATGTCGTTCAAAAAGAAATCGAAGCTTTAGATGTCGACGTGATTCTGCTATATAGCACTTACTGGCCGAGCGTACTGGGGCATCAGATCCAAGCCAATCCTAATCCTAAGTGGACTCACGTCGATGAAGTGTTTCATGATCTGGGTTCGATCCCTTACGATTTTAAAGTCGACACTGAAGTGGCCAGCGAACTTAAAAAAGCGGGCGACGGGCGGGGTCTTCATTGCCGTTTAGTCAACTACGAAGGCTTTCCGATCGATACGGGTTCATTGGTAGTTTTAAAACTGATCAATCCAAAAAATAAAATCCCGGTTGTGATCTGCTCAAGCAACGTCTACTCCGACCGCGCCGAAACCATTATCTTTGGTAAAGCGGCACGCGATGCCTGCGAAAAGTTAGGCAAAAAAGCGGTGGCGGTATCGGTAAGTTCGCTTTCGAACCGTTTACATCAAAGTTTTAAAGACCCAAAAGATGACAAGATCTCGTCGCTTAAAGACCAAGAATGGAACACCAAGTTTTTAGAGTTTTTGGCAGAAGGCCGACTTGAAGATGTTTCTCAATTGTCGAGGCAGTTTCATAAAGAAGCGCGTGTACATAAGGTCAATAACTTCAAAGCTTTTTGGTGGCTTGCGGCTGTAATGGGCCAAAACAATCTATACTCGGGCAAAGTGTATGAGTATCAGCCTATAGTTGGCACCGGCAACGCGGTTGTGGGCTTAACCCCTTCAGACCGTGCGGCACGAGACTTAGAGTTTGACGAGAGCGATCCCGAAAAATATCAGGGCGAGCGTAACGTGCTCGATTCGTCTGGCGACGAAAAAATGGGTTTAGATCCGTTTTCGAATCGTTTTGAAAACAGCAATGCGGATTAGGGTTTAAGTAAAATGAGAAAAGACTTTGATGTAAAAGACGTTTATCCCTCGTCGCCTTTGGGTTCGAAAGAAGCCAATATCCCGACCGGCCGTGATGTCGAGTGGGAGCCACTGGTGGATTACCGACGAAACGGTGTGAGTGAAACCACCATTCATGGTGCGGTGTCTTGGTATGCGGGCTCAAAGCCACTTCATTCGTTTGGCGGAAACGTGCTGTGCTACGGGCGAAGCATG
>CAZDFM010000588.1:0-2277 GCA_964504465.1 uncultured Pseudobdellovibrionaceae bacterium
TCAAAAAATCATGGTGGACCACCTTATGAAGGTGGGCGGTCTTGACGAACACGACGCTGAAGTTAGAGCCATGATTTATCTCGACGTGGTGGGCTTTTATGATTTAGAGGCGGACGTCTCAAAGCTCTCTGGGGGCTGGAAGAAGCGAGTGGCAATTGCCATGGCTATCGCGCAAGAGCCTGACCTTTTGATTTTAGATGAACCAACCAACCATATGGACTGGGATGGGATCCTCTGGCTTGAGTCTTGGCTTAAGAACTTTAAACGCTCACTCTTACTCGTAAGCCACGATCGGGCCTTTTTAGAAAATCTCACCAATCGCACGATCGAGATCAATCGCCTCTACCGCGACGGATACCTGTCATTTAACTGTAACTATCGCGACTTCTTAGTCAAAAAAGAGGAGTACGCCCAAACTCAGCTTACGCTTCAAAGCACCCTCTCAAATAAAGCGCGCCGCGAAGTAGATTGGCTAAGAGCGGGTGTCAAAGCGCGCACCACTAAAAGTAGCGCTCGAATGCGCGATGCTTACGAATTATTAGATAATCTCGATCGGATCAAAGAACGAAATCGATCCGTCACTCAAAAAAGCCGAGTTGAGATCGACTCCACTCAACGGCGCGCTAAAAAACTGATCGAACTCAAAGGCGTCGACATCGGTTATGGAGAGCAAACTCTCATCAGTAAGCTCGATTTACTGCTCGGACCGAATATGTGTTTGGGGCTGCTTGGAAAAAACGGCAGCGGTAAAACCAGTCTTATTAAAGTCATCATGGGTAAATCGGAACACTACAAAGGCGAGGTGTTTCGGGCAGAACAGCTCCGAATCGTTTACTTTGATCAGAACCGTCAGCAACTTCCACAAGATATCAGCATGCTTAAGTATTTAGGGGATGGTTCGGACTACGTGATTTTTAAAGATCAATCTATTCACGTAGCATCTTACGCGAGCCGATTCTTGTTTCATTCTGAAAAAATGCAACTGCGTATCTCGCAACTCTCAGGCGGAGAACAAGCTCGGCTTTTGATCGCAAAACTTTTTCTACAGCCGGCCGATGTTTTAATTCTGGATGAACCTACAAACGATTTAGATATTGAAACGATTGAGATTTTAGAAGAGACACTTTCGGCCTTTGAAGGCTTAGTGATTTTAGTTTCGCACGATCGCTATTTTTTATCAGAGCTCTGCCAAAAGTTCTTGGCTCTTGATGGCGTGGGCAACTGGGCAACCTATGCAGATGTTGAGCAATGGCTGCGAGAACTTAGACAAAAACCTGGCGGTCAGAAAGCTGCTAGTCAAAAAGCAAACGAAGAAAAAACTCCTAAAGTTACGGCTGAAAGTGCCGCTCCCGTTAATTCTCCGACAAGTGTGAGTAGTGCGCCTGCAGCCAAAGCGAAACTTTCTTATAAAGAAAAACGGCAGCTTGAGACAATAGAAGTTGATATCCAAAAAGCAGAAGAAGCCTTAGCTAAGACTCAAGCCGAACTTGAAAAGCCCGAAGTTCTCTCGGATCACGCAAAGCTTGCCGAAATCAGTGAACTTGTCGGTAAAAATCAAAAACGTGTCGAAGAACTTTACGAGATTTGGTCACAGCTCGAAGCTAAGTCTTAATCGCTTCAGCTAAACTAAAGTAAATACAGCGTGATTTAAAACGACGCCGTTTACGATAAGGTCTAAACGATGTTTTCCTGGATAGTGAACCCGCGTGGTCATTTGCTTGAGCGAATGCCGTTTTGTAATTTTGAGTTTTCCGCTTTCAAAATTTCGTTCGGTTAATTTAAAAACTTTTTTTGAACTGCCACCATTTTTTTTAATGTAGTGGATGGCATACTCGAGCCTGAGCATTTGCCTCTGTTTGGCTTTATTCGAGATCTCAAAAACAAACTGAAGCTCGCTTCCAATTTTAAATTTTTTCTCGGTGAATTTCAGGCCGGCGATTTCTACTTTTTTAGCCGTCCCTACTCCGAAAATCTTGAGGGCTCTTTGATCCCCTCTCTTGAGCAGAGTTCGCATCCCGTGTTTGAGGATCCAATCGGTATTAGGGTTTTTGCCTTTCCAACGCTCTGCGAGTTGAAGGACTAGCTCGGGGTGATTTTTAGAGATGTCATTTAAATTGTTGGCCACACTTTTACGGACGTAAAGAGATTCATCGGCCTTTAAATTTTCGAGAATTGGAAGGATCGGCTCTGGGTTGCTCACGAGTGCGCGAAGCTTAAAAGACCACGGCAAAAGCGGACGACAAGCTTCAGAGGACAAGCGTCGGACATGTTCATTCT
>CAZDFM010000589.1:0-2277 GCA_964504465.1 uncultured Pseudobdellovibrionaceae bacterium
AAGAACTGGGAATTGTTCTAAAAAACCGCCGGCAATCTCGGAAAGTTCAGGCATCTTTTGATTTCGTAAAAATTGAACCTCAGCTAAATTGTCGAGTAAAAAACTTGCAGCCGTAAACTGGAGCGCTCTTAGGGCGCTGTCGTCTGTGGGGGCAAAGCGTCCCATAGCTTGAGTTTCAAACTCTTCCACAAAGAATTCATTGAGTTCAAGACGTAGTTCAGGTTGAGAGTTTTCAAAAGTGAGGCGGGCGTTAAATAATCGCTCCTGAAGTAAACGCTCTTGCTGGCTTGATAAACCTAAAAGAAAACTGTGGTCGCCGCTTCCAGAAAGCGAAACTGTGAGGCCATACTCCTGAGCCCAATTGTCTACCGTTGAGGACATGCGATTAAGATATTTTACTCTTTCGAGTTCTTTCGAGGCGCTAAAATAAAGCACCACTTCTAAAGCCAGGCGGCTGACTTCGGTTTCACCATGTGGGTGCTGGGTAATTAAAAGTTCAGGTAAATAACTATTTAAATTATCTTTCCAGGCTTTAAGCTCAAGCATCGCGGCTTCGATTTCGTTTTGGCTTGGAGGAGTAGTAGAAGACCCGGGAGTTCCCCAAGACAAACTGCTGCGGCTTAAATCCATGATCTGAAGATTTAAATTCATTAAGCGGTCGGTATTAAAGTTCGAGTAGTAGGCCGGAAAGATCTCTTCAACTAAAGCAAAATTAGGGCGCCCCGAGGCATCAATGACTTGAGCGCGAGAAGGATGAGGCAATAAGAACGACAGGGCCAATAGGCCTCGTAGAGTGGCTTTGAATCTGCGGTAGAACACTCGTCCGTTCATATCTCTCCTCAGACTGTAAAAATTGCAATTCCATGACCCTTGGCCGGTGCAATCTAAGTCCATGAACTTATTGGGTATTTACCTGGTTTGGCTAGGCTTAAAATGTCTAATTTTTGGACATGGGCCCTAAAGCGGAAGCTCCCTCAGGGTACTAAACTTAGCCCCTCTAAAGGATTAGTTCGGGAGACCCAATTGTTGCTGAAGTCGTGCGAAGAGTTGGGCTTCGTCATAGCGAAGGCTATAAAAAATGTTGAGGTTCGCCTGCGAAGTACGACGAAGGGTGGCTTGATCTGCGCCGCTCGCTTGAAGCATCTCGGAGATCGGCGCGTAGAACTCGATGTTGAGGTCAGGGTGGAGGTTATAGGCCATAAAACTAAGGTAGCGGTTCAGCTCAGTGAGTTCTTCCATCTCGCTGATGTAAACGGTGTCGAGCTCGACTTGAGTTTCGAAAGGTAGCTGATCGTAATAAACGTAGAGCTGCTCAAAAAGTGTGTCGGCGTCTTGAGTGTAAAAACCTGCAAGGCGTTCAATCAAATCTTTGAGCTCGGCACTTGCGTGAGCCTTCATTTTTTCTCGCTCTTCAATCAGCCGTGTTTGGTCTTTCATGCGCAATTCAAGAGGGCTTTCAACTTGGACACGGTCGGCAAGCAATGCCTGTTGTTGCTGCTTAAGCATGTTGTCGGCTCCCGGTATGAGGCCTAACTCTTGTGCTCGCATTCCTGGAGTTTTAAGGGGCGCGATTTTGACTTCAAAGTTAGGTCTCTGAACAGGGACTGTGTAGCGCTTTCCTTGAGCTTGTTCTTCCATCAAGGCAATTAAATTTTGAGCGAGTGCCGTTTTACCTAAAATAATTTGCGAATCGGCGTGTTCATACGCCAATTGTTTTCGGTAAATCATTCGAAGCAAGGTCGTGATCAACTCTGAGCGAATTCTTTTGCGTTCTTTAAACTGCTCTTCAATTCGAGCGACCGCCATTTTGTAATTTGGCGGCTCCTCTGAAGCTTGCATATAGAAAGGCACTTTGCCTGTCATGTAATCGAATTCTTTTTTTAGATAGAGCGTGTTGGTCTCAAGGCTTTGTTCGACGGCACCAAAGTGCATCCAATCCAAGCCGTCGGTGATGCCCTCTTTCCATTCGTGAGGAATAAAGATTGTCATCGCACCACCCACAAGCGCAAAACTAAAACCTGTAATGGCCGAAACAACCGGCCCGCCCATTGCGCCCACTTGTGAGCCGAGCACACCCGAGGCAAGCATCGCTGCAAACATCGTCAGAAAATGCCCGGTCATCAGACGGTGGTGCCAGGTGTTGTAAATCCAATTTTGAAGTCGTTCTGGATTGTTAAAAAAGATCCCGGCCATATTGCCCATGATCTTAAAGAAGACTTCTTGTTGTTTTTTAAGGGCCGGGTCGTTTGAAAATAAACTGGCCGCGACTCCGGAGAT
>CAZDFM010000590.1:0-2272 GCA_964504465.1 uncultured Pseudobdellovibrionaceae bacterium
CCTCACTAAAAACAAAGTGCACACCGTGGGAGACATTCTCACAATCACAGCCGACGAAAATTTGGTGAAAGATCTCAATAGCGAACTCAAAAGGAACCTGACGCCCGAAGAGCGCGACCTAGAAATGGCTTACACACAAGAGAACATGCGCCGTAAGGCGATGGGCTTACCCGACCTAACTCCGGGCGCTCCCGCTGCGGGCGGAGATCAGGTGGCGAGCAGTGCCGCTTCAGCTGATCGAAACCCTGCGTCTGCTGAAGTCGAAAAGAAAGACGTCGAAATTCCACAGGCGACTTGGGCCGATGTGGACTTGAAAAAAGTGGTTGAATTTAAAGCGGGCGACACGTTTATGGGTGAGGTCGTTGAGCGCTATCCAAACGGAAATTACAAAGTTCGCGGAGTAAAACGTGTTCGTTACCGCAGTGGGTACCGAATGATCCATATGACCGCAATCGCAAAAAATGCTGACATCACGGAAGATGACACAATACCTGCAGGGAAGCTCTATGAATATCGTCTCGAAGCACTTCGTTAAATTTAGCCTGTTATTTTCGCTTTTGATGATCTTTTTGATCAATCACGCGCAGGCCGCACGTTTAAAAGACATCGCGACTGTTAAAGGTGTGCGCGAAAATATTTTAATCGGTTACGGAATTGTGGTCGGCCTAAAGGGAACCGGTGATTCAAGTGCTGAGGTCACAAGCCAATCGTTAGCGCGTTTATTCGGTAAACTTGGACTCGATGTTGAAGGTAACAAGGGGATTAAATCTAAAAATGCGGCGGCCGTGCTCGTTACCGCAAAACTCCCTCCGTTTGCTCGAGCTGGAAACAAAATCGATATCACAGTCAGCTCCATTGGAGACTCTGGAAGCTTAGAGGGTGGGACGCTTGTCGTGACCCCGCTTCGTGCCGGAGATCAAAACATTTACGCCGTCGCTCAAGGCTCAGTAAGTATCGGTGGTGTAGCCGATGGGACGACAAAAAATTTCCCGACCGTGGGTCGAGTGGTGGGGGGCGCGACCGTTGAAAAAGATATCGATACGAATTTTAATTCTAAGCGCAGTGTCCGCTTAACTTTGAATAGTCCCGATTTTACGACCGCGGCTCGTTTAGCGGTGCTCATTAATGGTGAAATGGGCGGTAAATACGCTTCGGCCAGAGACAGTGCGACGATCGATGTCGTAGTCCCCTTTAACTACGATGGTAATACGGTAGAGTTTTTAGCCGCGATCGAAAACATCGCTGTGAACGTCGATACCAAAGCGAAAGTCGTTTTAAATGAACGGACCGGCACGATTGTGATGGGCGATAAAATTACGATCACGCCCGTCGCGATTTCGCACGGAGATCTTTCGATTCAGGTAGCGGGCGGAGGAGCGGGTGCAGCGGCTGCTGGAAAACCTGCTCGTGTATCGGAACTCAAATCGGGGTCCAGCGTTTCTGATTTAGTCAAAGCGCTCAACGCACTGGGCGTACAGCCCAAAGACTTAACCGCAATTTTTCAAACTTTAAAAAGTATGGGTGCATTACAAGCTGAACTGGAGATCATGTGATTTATTGGAAAGATTTTATTTTAGACGATGTATGTGGTGCGATTTTAGATTGTCGTGATGGGCACTTGGGTCAGCCAAGCGTCATGGACGATGCAATGAGGGCGTTCAACCAGGAAACAAGACAGGTAAATGATGCTACTTTTGCTTCAAACACAGGATGTGTGCGTGCAGAAGTTCAAGGCGAAACCAATCTTGAAAATAATATGGACGCTCCTGCCTGGATGGATTCAGGTGGATTAGATCCGTTGCCGTCACGACTGAGAGGGGCGGGATGAACCGAATTTCGGGAAATCCTGCCTCTCTCCCCCCCCCGATGCAAAAGCTGCAAGCTGAGGGGGATATGACTCGGCGTCAGGTTTCTGTCAGAAACCGTGAAAACGTCGACCCTCAGATCCGAGAGGCGGCCGAGGGTATGGAAGCTATGTTTTTGGATTATATGATGAAATCCATGAGACAAACTGTGCCTAAAAGCGAACTGAGTATGGAAAACCAGGCGACAGAAATCTATCGGGGAATGATGGATTCAGAGCTGGCCGAAAAAACCGCTAAAAGTAGTGTAAATGGAATAGGCTTAGCGGATCAGATCATTGCCTATCTTGAAGCACGAAGTTATAATCAAAAGAGCGGGAAGGCTAATGACGGCCGACTCCAAAGTGATACAAGCAGTACAGTAAGTACAGGAGGTACAGCCCATGCGGGTCAATCCAAACGTGAATCAG
>CAZDFM010000591.1:0-2272 GCA_964504465.1 uncultured Pseudobdellovibrionaceae bacterium
GACACTTTTTCTCTTCACAAATTTGTTGAAGAGTAAAAACCACGTCGTTGGCATATTCCTGCTCTGAATAATTAATAGAACTATCAGAACTTCCAGAGCCGTCGTAATCGACTCCTAGACCGCCACCAATGTCGATGTATTGTAGTGGGGCACCCATGCTGTAAAGCTCAGTGAAAAACCGTGCACCCTCTTTAATTGCGCCTTTGATGGCCTGAATCGAAGGAACTTGAGAACCAATGTGAAAATGCAAAAGTTGAAGCGACTCGAGCATTCCTTCTTTGCGAAGGTAATCAACTCCTTCAACGATTTCGTTGGGAGTAAGTCCAAACTTTGAGCGTGCTCCTGAACTTTCGGTCCAGCGTCCAGCGCCTTGGCTGTTGAGTTTACATCTAAAGCCAATTCGCGGCTTAATATTCAAACGTTTTGCCGCTTGAACAATAACCTTCAACTCGCTCGCGCGGTCGACGACGATAAAAGTATTGCGTCCCATCTTTAATGAGATGAGTGCCATTTCGATGTATTCAAGATCTTTAAAACCATTGCAGACAATCAGCGCATCGGGGTTGTCCATAAGAGCGAGTGTAATAAGAAGTTCAGGTTTGCTGCCGGCTTCGAGACCAAACTTCAGACCTTGTCCTGCAGCTACGATTTCTTCGACCAGGTGACGTTGCTGGTTTACTTTAATTGGGTAAACGCCGCAGTACTCGCCTGTGTAGTTGTTGTCTTTGATAGCTTTGCTGAATGAACCGGTGAGCAACTGAATTCGTGCTTTGATGATATCTGGAAAGCGAAGCAAAATGGGAACACGAATCCCACCCTCTTTTAAATCTTCAACGATGGTATGCAAATCGGCACGAGGACCCTCAGCACCTTGAGGCGTGATTTCGACATTACCTTTTTGATTGATGCGAAAATATTTAGAACCCCAGTAGTTGATCCCGTAGAGGGCTTCACTTTTTTCAAGGGACCAATTTGTCGAAGCTTTTTCTTCATCCGACTTCTTTTTTAACAAATCTATTTCCATCTGCTCTATTTCACTCACTTCACAATAAGGTTTAAAATCTTGCCCGGTTTATAAACTACTTTCACAATCGTTTTGCCTTCTAGAGCGTTTTTCACGGCGACCACTTCACGCGCCATTTTGACAGCGTCTTCCTCAGAAGTCTGCTCAGAAACTTGGATAGTTCCTCGCATTTTTCCAGCGACCTGTACACCCATTTCCATCAAATCGTCTACAACCAAGGCAGGATCAAAACTAGGCCAAGGAGCGAGCGACACTAAACCTTTGCCGCCCAACTTAGCCCAAATTTCTTCGGCGATATGTGGAGCAAGTGGCATCAAAAGTTGCGCAAGCGGCATTAAGACATTTCTTGGTTTTAGGTTAAGACGGTAAATCTCGTTAACTAGAACCATCATGGCACTGATCGCCGTGTTGAAGTTCATGTTTTCGATATCATCGCCCACTTTTTTGATCGTTTTGTGAAGTAACTTGTTAAGAGACTCGGGGAGCTCAACATCTACAGCTTGAGGAGTGCCGTTTTCATCAACGCAGAGCCGCCAGATGCGATCTAAAAAGCGGCGTACGCCATCAATCCCTTGAGAACTCCAAGGTTTCGCTTTGTCAAAGGGGCCCATAAAGCAAATATAAAGGCGAGTCGCATCGGCGCCGTATTCTTCACGAACGTCGTCTGGGTTAACAACGTTACCCCGTGATTTTGACATGCGGAAACCATCTGGGCCTAGAATGTCACCTTGGTGAGCTAGCTTTTTAAAAGGTTCGTCGTAAGAACTGAGTCCCACATCAAAAAGAATTTTGGTCCAAAAGCGTGAGTAAAGTAAATGTCCCACGGTGTGCTCAGGACCGCCGACATAAAGATCAACTGGCATCCAATATTTCTGCGCTTCAAACGAAAAGGCTTCTTCTGAGTTTTTAGGGTCAGCATATCGAAAGAAGTACCAAGAGGATCCGGCAGAACCCGGCATGGTATCAGTATTTCGTCGGCCAACTTTTCCTGTTTTGGGATCTTTGTACTCAACAAATTCTTTTACCCGCGCCAAAGGTGGTTCGCCTTCTTCAGTCGGCTCATAGTCGGCGACTGGTGGAAGCACTACGGGTAGTTCGTCATAGCCGACAGCTGCGTTTTCAACTCCGTAGTGAACAATAGGGAAGGGCTCGCCCCAGTAGCGCTGGCGGCTGAAGAGCCAATCGCGAAGTTTGAACTGAATTCGGCGTTAGCCAATTTTTTTATATACTAAAAAAGAAATCATTTTA
>CAZDFM010000592.1:0-2261 GCA_964504465.1 uncultured Pseudobdellovibrionaceae bacterium
ATCGTCCGCAGCTTTCAGAATTTTTAACTCAAGGCCTTTGTCTTTTGCAGAATGGATTAGCGCTCTTACGTCTTTAGGAAAACATGATCCGCCATAGCCGATCCCCTGATGAAAAAAAGCTGGATTAATGCGTCTATCCGAAGAGAAACCCTCTTTCACCGACTCGATATCGGCTCCTACGAGATCTGCTAAAAGTGAAAGCTCGTTAATAAAACTAATCTTAAGAGCTAAAAATGCATTCGATGCATACTTGGTCATTTCTGCAGCCGTGTTATCCATAAAATAAATATGACTGTCGTCGATCAAAAACGGCTCATAGATTTCGCGCATCAATGTCTTGGCAGCTTCGCTTTGCGTCCCAATCACAACTCGGTCGGGACTCACAAAATCTTCAATGGCAGCACCTTGCCTCAAAAACTCAGGGTTACTAATGATCTCATGAGAAAATTTTGAAAGCTCGCGGCAAACTGCGATCAGTTTTCGAGAAGTTCCAATGGGAACCGTGTTTTTTAGCACGATAAATTTTGCCTCTTGGGCTGCGAGGCAGATTTCTTTTAAGACATTATACGTCGGCTCTAAGTCAGCTTCTCCATTTTCGAGCTCAGGAGTGCCAACAGCAATAAAAACGACACTCGAAGCATCCGTCGCTTCTTTCACACTTTCTACAAACTTTAAGCGCTTCTGATTTCGAATAAAAAGATCGGACAGTCCCGGTTCAAAAAACGAGAGTTGGCCTTTGCTCAACAATTGAATCTTTTCACTGTCGGAATCGGCGCAGGTCACGGTGTGCCCCGCGTCCGCCAGACAAACGGCGGCGACCAAGCCAACATATCCAGTGCCAATAATTGAGATATTCACCCAAGTCTCCAATACGAAGCTGGAATCTTTGCTTCCCTCTCGAATACCTGCTAGTAATGGAGGCTATTGATGTGTCTTGTCAAATGATTACCAGAGAGCCCTTGTATGAATTCTTTGCCTAAGCCAGCCTTTGCAGTGTTCCAGCGAGATTTTCTCAAGCAGCTCCTCAAATTTCTCATCGCTTTTGGTCTTATCGGGATCCTCGTTTATAAGGGACAACTCGACCTGACACTCTTAAAGAATCTAATGGTTCCCCAGTATCTGCTTCCCCTTATGATACTGGCACTTGTGAACCTCTTAATTCTTAACTACCGCTGGCAGATTCTTATGAAAGAGCGGCAGCTCCCGGGTAGCTTCAAAAAAACTTTTCCCATCTATCTGATCGGTTTATTTTTTAACTATGCGCTGCCTGGTGCCATCGGTGGCGATGTTATTAAAGCAATCTATGTCGCCCAAGATAATCCCGAACGCCGCATGGATGCTATAGCGACAGTACTAGTCGATCGAATTTTGGGCCTCTACGCAATGGTGTTAATGACGCTCGCGATTGTAGTTTGGAAGTTCGAGCTTATGCTTTCAGATCCTCAACTCACCGGTGTTGCCGCAATGGTTTTTGGGTTGTTTGCGGCGATGTCTTTATTTTTAGCTCTTGCCCTGTCTCGGCGTTTAAGAATGTGGGTCGGTTTTGATCGCCTGCTCCCCAAGATTCCGTTGGGCGATAAAATCATGAAGGCGTATCTAGCCATTCACGCATACCGTGATCATGTGAGCTTACTCATTAAGTCCATCAGTATAAGTCTTGTTGCCCAAGCTGTGACGGTCGCCTTCATGCTCGTAGTGGGTTACGCGATCGGTGAAGGCCATGTCACTTGGGACACTTACTTTTTTGCTGCACCTCTAGGTTTTATAATCAGCGCGGTTCCTTTAGCGCCCGCAGGTATTGGTGTGGGACAATATGCATTTAGATTTTTATTTGAGCTTTATTCGGGCCAACCTACACAAGTCGGGCAAACTGCGATTTCTGCTTTCCAGATTGCGTTGTTTGTTTGGTCCTTGTTAGGAGCTTATTTCTATCTTCGGCGCAAAAGACCGGTGCTGAGCGAGGTCAAAGATGCTTGAAGAACGCACGCGGATGTTAATAGCCACGGTTCATAAACTTATGAGCCGGGGCGCTAAGCCTAATATCGTACGAATCCTAAAAAAGACTCACTCTGCCGACTTAGCATTGCTACTGCAATATTTGGTTCCCGAAGAGCGCCTCGAAATTTTTCCACTCATTGAGCCAGTTGAGACTCGAGCCGAAGTGCTGTCTCACATGGAAACTGAATTTCAAAAAGAATTCATTCAAATCCTAAGCAAAGAAGAACTCATTCGTCTCATCACACATATGGACAATGACGATA
>CAZDFM010000593.1:0-2253 GCA_964504465.1 uncultured Pseudobdellovibrionaceae bacterium
ACAAGTTGGTCGCAGTTCGAGATCCCTTAGGCTTTAGACCTTTAGTGTTGGGCCGTAGACCTGTTGATGGTGGTGGCTTTAGTTATGTTTTTGCCTCTGAAACCTGCGCCTTTGATTTAATTGGCGCCAAATTCGTTCGCGAAATCGAACCCGGCGAAATCTGCTGGATCGACAAAGACGGCGAGCATTCGATTCGGTTCGAAGAGCCTCGTAAAAAATTGGCAAAATGTGTTTTTGAGCATGTCTACTTTGCCAGACCCGATTCAAATGTTTTTGGCGAAAGCGTTTACGAAAGCCGAAAACGTATGGGCGAAATCTTAGCCGAAGAAGATCCTATCGAAGCCGATATGGTGATTCCGGTTCCAGACTCAGGTGTGCCGGCCGCGATTGGCTACTCAAAAAAGAGCGGCATTCCGTTTGAGCTTGGCATTATCCGAAACCACTACATCGGCCGCACCTTTATTCAGCCCACGCAGTCGATTCGAAGTTTCGGTGTTAAAATTAAACTCAACGCTCAAACCGACATTTTAAAAGGCCAACGAGTCGTCGTGATCGATGACTCCTTAGTAAGAGGCACCACCAGCCAAAAAATTATTCGGTTAGTTCGACAAGCGGGCGCAAAAGAAGTTCACTTCAGAATCGCCTCACCCCCCACAACCGGCCCTTGCTTCTACGGAGTCGACACCCCTAAAAAAGCCCAATTGATTGCCTCAAACCAGTCACTCGAAGAAATCCGCCAATTCATAGACGCCGACAGCCTAGCCTACCTAAGCATAGAAGGCATGATGAAAGCCGTAAAAGGCTCAAACAAAGAATACTGCGCCGCCTGCTTCGACGGCAATTACCCAACACCTTTATACGGCTTAGAGCTGTAACAACCCTAAATGTATTGCATCTACGGTTTCGCCTCTAAGGCAGTTTAAACAACATCTTTCGACTTTTCTTAAGTTCCTTAAGTTACTCGAGTTAACTGCATATCCTCAGGTTTCTATTCTTCTGCGAATGGCTTGTCGTAGCGAATCTTCGTTTGGTCGCAAAATATTTTCTAAAGATACATAAGCATTCGCCTGTGTGCTCTCTAAGTCCTGCCGCTGCGAACATCCCCATCTGTCAATGCAGCATGCTTAAGCAAAAATTAATTCAGCTGCGGCCGAGTCCCAAAAGTTTTAAGAGCACGCCGTTGATTGCAATGGAAACAAAGCAACCTTAAATTCTCAATAGTATTTTCGCCACCCAATGCAGCAGGCTTGATGTGATCAATATTTAAATTAGCTTTGCTCGAACAGTTCGTGCATTGCCCCTCATCACGTTGCCAAATTTTAAACTTCAAAGCTTTCGAGATATGGCGGTTCTCAGTTCGATTCACTTTCGACGTCGAAAGTGATTTCGAGAGCCTTGCCCTATTCGTTAGCTCCAACATCGGCTCTGCAGTTGCATGACTTTTTGCGGCTTTGCTCGTATCGGAAGCATTGACGCGTTTCTTGCCGAAAGCTTTTTGGCTTAGGGCCGTTATACTAAGTAAGGCCATTTCATTGGCAAGTTCTTTAAAACTCATGCCCAGACCTTTGATTCCAAGAAGACTCCTGACCTGTTCTAAGTTATTTCGAAGTTCGTCATCCATGACAAAGCGGACCTCTGAGTGTGTCTCAGTCAAAAAACGTTCTTTATCTTTCGGCAGACTCAGTTCTGGCTTAAGCGAGCTTAAGAGTCTTTCACCATCGCGAGCGGATTTGTTTTCGAGTTGTTCGAGGATTTCTGTTTTGTATTCCGCAGTAAGGGCAGCACAACCTTCTGTTTCTGCTTTCTTGTCGACCTCTCGAAAGTAGCTGCGAGCTTGACAAAGGTTACTTAAGTTCAAGCTTCCAGACTGAATCTTTTCTTCAACTTGGGGAAGTTCTCTAAGTAGTCTCATCGCCGAAATTCTTCGACCCGCTTGCGCCTCGCTGTATTTCAATTCATTAACTGCGTAGTCAAAGAGGCTCGAGTATTTGAGATCGCAAAAAAGCCTACGCGTTTCAACTTCGCGTAGATGATGCAAAATTGTAGTCAGCACATCTCGTTCGTTTTGGACCAAAGTTTTAATTGCTGCCAACACTTCATGATCTTTCAATTTCGATAAATTCATAGAGCCTCCAAATGAAAAGTGAATATATCACGGGTTTTGAAAAAGCATTTCGAGAGAGAGTGCAAATGGTAATTAGCATTCTATTGGATGCGATTAACGGCTCGTAGTTGAATGGGATCCGACGTACT
>CAZDFM010000594.1:0-2250 GCA_964504465.1 uncultured Pseudobdellovibrionaceae bacterium
AATACAGACGGGGAGTCGAGTTCGAAAACGTAATTGAAAACGCGAAGGCGTTCTCGGCCGCAGGTGGGAAGGCCGTATGGAGCATGATTGTTTTTGAACATAATGAGCATCAGCTAGAGGTCGCGGGTCAGATGGCTCAAGAGTTCGGTTTTCAATTTAAGGTTCGTAGAAGTAGACTTCGTCATCAAAACCAGAATGAAATTAAGAATATTTATCAGAATGTAAAAAGAATCAGTCAAGAGTCGCTCTTTGCTGGCAGCAAGCAGGTACAGGCGCTCTCAAAGCTTGAGGCCGGAGCACAAGACTCGACTTCGATAAGCTGTGAATGGCGGCAAAAAAATCAAGTGAGCATCGATTATACAACGCGAGTTTGGCAGTGTTGTTATTTTAGCAGTTTCTACCATCCTCGCGGGACAATTGAGACAAAAGAAGACCCCCTAGAAATTAGACTCAAAGAGGGCTTGGGGGCGCACGAAGCCCGCTACGAAAAAGACTGGAATCTATGCAGAGAGCGGAACCTTTCAGACATTCTTAGCCACCGCTTTTTTACTGAAGATTTGCCCGGAACTTTCGATGATCCGCATAAAACCATCAGCCGTTGTAAAAAACATTGCGGCAAGTCCGCTCAGCAGCGGGAAGGAGTTTTGAAAAGTGCTTACGAATGACATTCAGTTTTTAGAGATGGAAATATCAAGCAGGTGCAACGCCGAGTGCCCTGGGTGCCCGAGAACACAAATTCTGAGTGGCAAAACTTCGGGCGGATTTGCCCCAGCAGACCTGAGTCTTGCGGATGTGATGCGAATCCTACCTCGAGAGAATTTCCAGCCCGCTCGGATTAAGTTCTGCGGTAATCTTGGGGATCCAGCGATGAATCCAGAGTGTCTCGAAATTGCTAGCCATATATTGGATAGAAATATCGCTGTGAGCATACATACCAATGGAGGACTTCGCAGCGAGAAGTTCTGGAAGGCCTTTGGTGAACTTAGTCAAAAGCACAATGGCAGACTTAAAACGGTTTTCGCAGTGGATGGACTTGAAGATACGAATCATATTTATCGAGTAAATGTAAAGTGGACTGTATTACTAAGAAATATGAAAGCTTACTTAGCTGCGGGTGGCCACGCAGAGTGGCACTATATTCCGTTCGATCACAACACTCATCAGATTGAGGAAGCACAAAGTTTAGCAGCAACCCTCGGATTAAAGTTTGTGCTACGAAAGGCAATTCGAAACCACAAAGGATGGCAGAACAAGCATTCGGCTAAGATCACCGCGAATATGGAAAACGTGGGCCACGCTGAAGTCCGAAAGTACACCGAAGCAAGATTGCTACTTGAGGAGTATTCAAAAAATAGCGAAGATGTTCGATTGCATGAGCCTCTAAAAGTGTTAGGTGAAAGCGTCAGTTGCTGGCACGCCCATAAAAACAGCTTGTTAATTGATTCGCAAGGAAGACTGTGGCCTTGTTGCATGCTCTACGATTCGTTTATTAAAGCTCAAGACAGCCGATTTATGGAGAGTTTGCCGTCAGATCCTGAATGGAACAAACTCACGATATATGCGATGCAGAATATCTTAGATTCGAACTTCTATAGAAATATCTCCCAACGATGGAATCCCACAGAACAAAGTTTTACCTCTAGATGCTTAAGAGACTGCGGACAAAAAGGAGCTTTTCAAGCCAAACTCGAGGCCTTGTCTGTATGAGTGAAGTGCTTTTTGTCTTGGACCATAAAATTGTGTGCCCCGAATCTCATTCGGTTCAGGTATCTGAAAAACTAAACGAGATTACCGCGCATTGCTCATTAGATGCTTCGCGCTTCATCGGTGATCAGCGATCCGAAGAGGGTTTACCCAAACTTTTTGAAATTCCTCGTTTTTCTGCCGCGCCCTCTGGCCACACTTTTTTTACACGAGACGGCTGGCAGCTTCTTAGGTTTTTGCTTGAGGGCCTACCCGCGTTTTTAAGTTCAGCCGCTCATCCAGAATGGCTCATTTTTATGGGGGGCGGCACTATCATCCCTCGCGGGCGCTATGGATTTAGAAAAGTTATGAAGGGACGAGAGCTCTTTCGAGATTCGATCGATCAGGTTTATCTGGAGCATGTTTCTGACGACTACTGCGCCAGCATGCATTTAATGAACCGTTTGAATGATAAAGGGCAGCGAAAGCTCTATATGCATCCTCAATGGTTTGCGATCAGAACATCGTGGTGGATTGATAACCTATCGGGCTTAACTGAATTTTATC
>CAZDFM010000595.1:0-2250 GCA_964504465.1 uncultured Pseudobdellovibrionaceae bacterium
AATGACCAGAAAAACACAGGTCATCCTAATCAATATTTAAAGTTCGGCCTGATTTACTGAGCAGGCATTCGATCTAGTCGGTAATTCTTCTTCAGTGAATCCGGGCTTTCTGCGATGGATACTTATAGACAGAGCGACTGAAACTGCTATTACGGGCAGCATCTTCTGCCGGTGCCGCATCGCAGTACCAGCCGCACCGGTTCCGATGCCAAGAACAAGTACAGCACAAACAAAACTTACCAAAAAAACGTTAAGGCTCTTTTGTCCACGCAGTGACTTTGCCCGTACCAAGCCAAGCGCAATGATCAATATTGCGATTAAGTAAAATAATCCATCCAGAGCGAAGGAGATAATATCGGCTAAACCTCTCCAATCGAATGGCAATGGAGAAGTTAAAAGAAAGAACCCTTTTAGTCCTCCGTATAAGGCGAAGGACCCTAAGCTGTCGACTTCTATGCCAGTCAAATATGCAGAACCCGCAGAAATTCCCGTCGCTGCTTCTACTGCTTCTTCGGCGGAAGAAATATTCTCCAACTTCTCAAGGAATAATGCTGGGTACCGAATGATAATGAAAACAGTGATTAGTAGGATCGGCACGCCTCGCACCAAATTTTTCATGCGAAACGAAAACCTCGAATTGCTGCGATCGTAAAAAAGGAGGGCGAAACCATATCCAGACAACATCCCCAGGACACCTAAGTGAAAGCTCGAGGCAACGACAACTAATGCAAGCGATATGAGATAGTAAATTACAGAATAACCAACTAGCCATCTTGTAAACGCATAAATAGAGGCAGCTACAAGAACTATGATTAACGATTCGCGGAGGAAAAGAACTGATATTACGGACGGAACAGGCAATAGACAAGATATAAGTAAAACGGGCTTCGAAATACGCTCAGGAATTCTGAGTTCTCTCATCGTAAGTCCGACGAAAATTAAGGCAACTATTCCAAGTATAAGATTCCCGTACTGCACGACAAGTCTAGATGGTCCTATAATCCAATAGATCGCACCACATATCTGTGGAAAGAGTCCTCCATAAAGATCTGTTCCGAAGAGCTCAGGGTTGCGATAAATGACAAGAGCAGTGTTGTAAAAATTCTCTGTATCGCCGCCACTACTAAATAGAACGATTCCTGAGTACTGATCAATCCATAACAAACTTAGACGGAATACGAATCCCGCTAACAAAGCAAACGCCATCCATCCCGTCCCGACGACGAGTAGAAACGAAAATGCTACGGAGTAAATAGCTAATACAGTAGTCCAACCGACTTCACTAAGTTCGAAGATACCACCCAGAGAAAATACAAAAATCGACAGAATGATGAACAACATCACACACAATTTAAACTGCGATGTAATTAAGGTCTTAGATTCGTTGCTCATCGTAAGATACGAATTTCTTGCACTAACTTGTCATGTTCAATACTGATCGTTCGATTAAGCTCTTCTAGACGTTCCTGGATATCATTGGTGGCTGTTAATTTCAAAAATTGTTTTCTAGCGAGTTTTTCGGAAAAGTTTTCGATTGAAAGTACGAACTCTCCCATTCGCGCATCATTCATGATTCCGAGTCCCTTATTTCCGCCATATGCGATTGCCAGGGCGGGAGTTCCTTCAGACAAGGCAAAGATTACGGAGTGGAATCTGGTACCAACTACGTAATCACATTCACCATAGAGTGCTTTTAACTCTGCACAGTTAAATTCTGGAACACTGATTACTGGGATATTCGAAAGTCCTGATACCTTTATTATTTCCTGAATTGCACTAAGGTCACTTTCGTGATGGCCACCCGAAATAACGTGTTCCACGAATATCGGAACATAGCCTTCAGACTGTAAACTAGTAACGAACGACGCCATCTCACAAATATAGGTTTTGTAAGCCTGTGTGGGATCCGCGGCACCAGGGAACCGGTAAGGTCGAGCTGTAAGTCCGACAATCTTCTTTCCGGAGAATTCGCTTCTAATCTTGTCAATTACCGACGGATCATCCTTTTTTTGGCTAGTCAATCCAAAAGCTAAATCCGGGTACTGTTTTGATTCAATGCTGATCTCGTCGAGTACCGACTTGGATATAGACTCTCTGGCACTTATGAAGCAGCACCTACGTAAAGCGGCCTTTACGATAGCTCTATATAGACGACCCTTTAGGGGCCCGAAGGAATTCGGCATAACGAAAACCTTCTTGCCAAGCGAATGGGCTAGAAATATATGAAAAAGAAAGAAAAATGCCTTATAC
>CAZDFM010000596.1:0-2247 GCA_964504465.1 uncultured Pseudobdellovibrionaceae bacterium
TATATTAAATTCGATTCACAAGTAGTTCTACCAGCACAAAAACCACCCAGAAAAAGAAGAGCAGGTGTGCCTCTTTTTTAGTAATAGCTCTTCCCGATTTCATAAAATAGAATAGTACAAAAGAAGCAATCACCATAAATGCTCCCGTAACAAAGATGATTTTTTGTGGAAACGCAAAAGGACTCACCAACGCAAGGATACCAACCACAATCGTAGCGTCGGCAAGGACTGTTCCAAGCAGGTCACCAATTGCCAGTGAATCATCCTTTTTCTTGATTGCTCGCAATGAGAAGAATAACTCTGGCATAGTAGTACCGAGACCTACGATAAGCATACCGATTAAGATCGGGCTAACACCCAAATTATTCGCCACCGATGTAGCGGAAGTAACGGTAAAGTGAGCACCAATTAAAAGCACCGCCATGCTCACAATCAGCATGAGGGTGGCTTTATACCGTCCGTTACTAGCAACCTCTGGCATCGTTCCATCTGTGCCATCCCGCAGGGCAAGATAGTAAAATATCGCCCCCGCAAGAATTAGGATTACACCCTCTATGCGAGTGAAATACCCGTCGAGACCGAGAATAAGCGGAAACAACAGAATAAACGGATAAATGATATGGTTTCTCAATATCTTGCTTTCTACCTTGAGACTTCTTCCTGCATAGAAAACGAGAATAGCAAAAATGAGCGTCAGGTCGGCGATATTCGATCCAAAGAGCATTCCCAAACCAAATGACGGAACACCGCTAATGGCCGCATTGATGGCAATGAAGGTTTCTGGAAGGATTGAAATGACAGCAACAATAATGAAACCCACTGTGTATTTTGAAAGACGAAAACTCTCCGCTAATCTACCAGCGTAATTCGTAGCCATCGTTGAACCCTTGATGACCATGTAGAGAGCGACTATGAAAATGAATATATTATTAATCATAAAAACTCATAAATTAAAATATCCAAGCTTACAGAGAACCACTATCTTCAAGAAGCACTTTTATTATTTTTTTAAGTAATATCTCTGTTGTTTATTTTGCCAATGCAAGCTGGTGTAGGATACGGCATGGTTCTACAATGCGAGGATCGATGATGTTGTAGTACCCGTTCAATCCCTCGCGCCGGACGGTTACCAGGTCAGCGTGGCGCAAGAGCGCCAAATGCTGGGAGACATTGGCTTTGGGGATGCCGAGCGTCTTTACAAGATCCTCTACCGACATCTCTTGTTCACGAAGAAGGTTCAAGATCTCGAGACGCTTAGGATTGGCGAGGATCTTGTACGTTTCCGCATTTCGGCGATAGGCAGTTCTTGGAAGAGGCTGCTTTATTTTTTTAGTTAGTTTTTTGGTAGGCATACTAGTTTCAAAAGTATGCAACAATTCACACTAAAATGCAATCTGGATTACTTTAATTCCCATTTCACTACATCGTTTTCTTTCAAGATGTATGCCGAGACGCCTTCACTAGCTTCTACTCCATTTACTGAATACATCAGATATTTATCTGCCGTAGGAACAAGTGAGCCGATCTTGGCAACGAAATAGCCCATGCCTGGATATTCTTTGAGTTCAAGCGTGAGTCCTGCCTGTTGTGCTTTTACAAGCGCATCGTAAAGTGTTTGTCCCTCTGTAAACGAAAGTGTGGTTGTATTCTCGCCTGCGATAAGTGTTGCTTGCCGTTGTTGTGTCGTAGTTTGTATCTGTGAGTCTACGGGAGCACTGTTGCGGTTTATAGAGAACACATATCCTGCAACAAGGAGAACGACGATAAGAAAACCGTAAATATATTGTTTCTTCATAATTAAGTAAGTTAGCGATTAAAAATCCAAACCTTTCTCTGCAAACCGTCCCGTTTGGTACGGATGCTTTATTTCCTTCATTTCAGTTACCAGATCCGCATGATTGATTATCTCCTTTGGCGCATCTCGTCCTGTGGTGATGACGTGTTCCACTTTTCCTTTTGCATAGTCGAGGAATGCGATCACCTGCGCGGTTCCGATAAGTCCGAGCGTAATCGCATTGTGAATTTCGTCGAGAATAAGGAGATGCCAAGAACCAGATGCTATTTCTTTCTTTGCTACCCGTAGTCCTTCTTCAGCGGCCTCCTTATGTTCTTCTAAAGGAAGTTTGTCACCAAGAATACCAACAAACCCTTTGCCTGTTTTTATAATTCTGAAATCCGGTCCCAATCGCTCTGCAAACTTATCCTCTCCAGATACCCATGGTCCCTTAATGAACTGAACCATGAGAG
>CAZDFM010000597.1:0-2245 GCA_964504465.1 uncultured Pseudobdellovibrionaceae bacterium
CGACAATAAACAGTAGGTATTTAAACGTTGAGGCGTTAATTGTCGACACTAAGTATATGATATTTTCTGAGAATTTAAGAAAGATCCTCTCCGAACGTGGGATTAAAATTACCACCATCAGTGAAAACACCGGGATCCCCATGAGTACTTTATCTGAGTGGACCGGTGGACGAGAGCCTAAGGTCTCCGAAGCCCTTGTTAGGCTTAGCCGCTATTTAAACGTTTCGCTTGATGTGTTGATCTTAGGCCATGAGCCCGTTCAAGGGCAGACCTTAGTGGCTGAGAGCCTTCTTAAGATCGAAGGGCGTAACTATTATTTAAAACTCTTTGATGAGCCAATGCCCCTTGAGGCGCACTCGCTTCGAGTGCCTGTTAAACCTGAATAACTAAAAATTTAAATAACTCTAAAAGGAGCTTTCCATGCGCAATGTTCAAGGTCTTATGAGTGGGTTCAACTTTTTGCACAGCTGTGAACTACTGCAGCCCATATAAATTAAATATGTTGTTCTATAACGAGACTGCAGTCGGTCTGTTTTGAAGCAAGGTAACGTAACAATTGCACTTAATAAGTTTTATTTAATTTAAAGTATTGAAGTCCGATAGGTCATAAACACTCTCTTTGGAGTTAACTGATGCGTGGTTCGAGATTGAGAGATGAGGCATGCGATGAATTTTAATCCTTTAAAGCGAATTCTGTTTTTAGCATTGATCTGCACATTATTCGGTTGCGGTAGCGACCCTGCAGCTCTGCCTGCAAAAGATCTATTTTCAATTTGGGAGTCAGAAAATTTCGCATTCGATCTGCGGTCGTCAGACTTTAGCTCGACTTCTGCTGTCGATATACTTCATTACTCTGGGGCACTTTGTACCTGTGCAGGGCAAATCTCTGGCGATCAGCGCGAGGGTTTTGCCAATCTTGCAAGCTGTACATATAGCGGCGGAGGCTCGGGTAATCCCGGATGCGGAAGTTTGGATAACGGAGGCAGGGCCTATAGTTACATTAAGGCTGGAGCAACTTTAAGGCTCTGCAGCTCTGAAACCGACTGTGTCTATTATCAATAGGGGACCAAATGCATATCTTGTTGCGAATCGTTTTAGTTAGTTTCTTTTTCGGCGGATTTGCTCATGCGCAAGAGCCTACTCCGCAACCGGCGGTAGCGCCTGTTGTAACTGCTGAGCCTACACCAACGCCTGAGCCCAGCACACCAGCACCTCTTCCAGCGCCTTTTCCTCAACCAAATAAAACTGAAACTGCTGCACCTGAAGTCAAAACTGTAGAGACGCAGGTCGCTCCTGTAACTCCAGTCGTGCCAGTTGTGACACCGCCAGCGGCCGTTGTTGTACCGCCTGCGCCAGTTGCGCCAGTTCAAGCGACAGTACCTGCTCAGATCGCAAAGCCGGCCGCTCGAAATAGAATTTCCGACTTAAATTATAAACCAGGGGTGCAAGAGCATTATTTAGAACTCCTTGGGCTCTGGAGTGATATTTCCGCATCTACAAATATGCTTGGCGCAAGTGGAACAAACGATACGAATACATCTCGCTACGGGTTAACCTATGCTTTCGGCGTTACAGCTTCGAGCGCAATGGCTTTTACATTAATAAAGTCTGAGTCCGAGACCGAAGCCACAACCAACGGTGTCACCAGCAATTACAAATCAGAAGGTTTTGCCAATCCTGTGATTTCTTATCTTCATAGATTTCAATCTACAGAACACGATCTATTGGGTGACCTCGTGTTCAAGTTTAAACCTATGATAGAAAGGGCTGAAAGTGCACGGCCAACCAAAGACGGAAACGCGTCGTCCGGCGGACACATTGTCGAGGGAACTGTTAATATTGGGCGCGAGACTTCAACTTATGGTTTTCGACTATCGGCGGGTGCAGAATACAATTTAAGATCAGAAACTAAGGATCCCATCACGAATTTAAAGGATTACACTGATCCCTATTTCTTGCCTTCAATCGGGTTGGATGCTCAGTTAAAGATCTCACCAGAGTTCTCAATTCAGGCAGGTGCTGCATATGCATTTATTCCGAAGCGAATTCAAAAAGATGCATACGGTGAACGTACCGAGTTCGATCCTGTTGATGTAACCAGTTATTCTGTGGGCGTAAACGTCATGCCAAAAGAAAACTTCAAAGTCTCTTTAGAACTCGGAGCTTCGACATATGGCTCCTATAATACACGGGATGCTTTCGGAACTTTTGAAGTGAGTGAACTGAAGCAGAGTTATTTTGGCCT
>CAZDFM010000598.1:0-2244 GCA_964504465.1 uncultured Pseudobdellovibrionaceae bacterium
AGCCACTCAGCTTATCGAAACAACTCTAAGAAATTACATTCTACAGCAGCACCAAACTGCTCAAAACTCAAAAGCTAAGTTCTCCCAGGACACTGCTAAAAAAGGTTACGAACTTTATTTCGCAACTTTCAAAACTTCACCTCGCTTAGACGAGATGCACTTTTTCTTTGCCGAACTTTTATTCGACATGGGCGAATGGGAGAAGGCCGCATATCACTATGTTTGGGTAACAGAAAATGCACCAAAAAGTCAGTATGCTGAGAAGTCTTCGCTTAACGCGTTACTGGCTTTAGAGAAGAAGTTACCGACGCAGGCACAAATCAAAGAACTTGTGGGTGAATCGACCGATCCTGTCGAGTTTGATCGCGCTATAAAGATGTTTGAAAAGGCAGCTTTGCAGTATATCAAGCAGCATCCCACTGGTGAAAACGTCGTAGCTATTAAGTTTCGACTCGCAAGTTTATACTACCATTACAATCAGTACGACAAAGCGCTTGTGGCCTTTAACGACATCGTCGATAAGCATCCTAAAACAAAAGAGGCTGAGTACTCAGCAAACCTAATTCTCGACACTTACAATATTAAAAAAGATTTTACGGGTCTCGAAAAAGCGGGCCAAAAGATCCTCGCAAATCCTGATTTAGCTTCTGCGCCAGTGGGCGGGCAGATTAAAGGGATCCTGCAGAGAGCGTCATTCAAAAGAGCGCAAGAGCTAGAATCTAAAAAAGACTTTTTTGGCGCAGCTCAATCTTACGAGACTTTTGGTCGTCAAAATCCTAAATCAGAACTCGCTCTCAGCGCCTATTACAACGCGGGAGTGAATTATGAGCGTGCCGGGGATTCTTTTCAGGCTCTCGCTATGTACGCAGTGGTTTCTGGTTCTCAATCTAAAGAGCATGCCGGGCTAATTAAAAACAGCAAAAAATTTAGTGCTGGGCTTTATGAAAAGACAGGACAGTATGCGCGAGCAGCAGAAGCTTTCGAAAACTACGCGAAGGCGAATCCCAAAGATAAAGAAGCCATCGATTTTTACTTCAACGCAGCAGTTATTCGCGAAGGCATGAAGAATTACCAAGCGGCGATCGGGAACTACGAAAAATATTTCGATCTCAGCCGTAAATCTGAAAGAATTGAAACTCTTTTCCAAATTGGACAGATCTGGGAGAAGCGCGGCAATCTAAAAAATGCCATGGTCTACTATGAAAAATACCTCAACTCGAACCCGACGAATGCAGCGACGGTGGTTGAAGCCACATTCCTAATGGCTCAATTGAGTGAGAAACGTGGACGTAAAAAAGATGCAGAAGAGTGGTACGAAAAAACTGTCGCTGTTCAAAGAAGACTCTCGGCAAAAGGTGATAAGGTTGGAGTTTCTGCAGGGGCCGAATCCAAATTTAAGTTAGTTTACAAAACTTATGAAGAGCTCCGTGCAATTAAAATTCCAGCGAATCCTGCGAATCAATCAAAAGCTGTGAATCAAAAACTTTCTCAGTTAGAAAAACTGAAGAAAGAGCTCATCGCCGTAATCAAATACGACGATGCTTACCAGGTCGTCTCGGCACTGACCTTAACGGGACAGGCCTATCAACATATGGCTGCTGCAATCTTTAACGCCCCTCTACCCAAGGGCTTAGATGAAGAGACCACCAAGCAGTATCGCGCGGGTGTAGAAAAGGTCGCAAAGCCTTTCCAAGATGAAGCAATTAAAAGCTACGCCGAAGCCATCGACAAAGGCTACCGACTTGAGGGCTACGGGGAATGGCTTAAAATTGCCAAGAAAGAACTCAATAATTTGGATCCGACAAAATATCCAGATTTTGGTGAAGAAGCGATCACGACAAAACTTCCTGATTGGATGGGTATTTAAATGACGCTGCGTTTTGATTTTGTAGCTTTAATTTTGGGATTTGGCATGTTGGCCTCTACGCCAACTTGGGCTCAATTCGAAGACGATGAATTCACTGCAGAAGCGGCTCCGGCCGAAGCAGCAGCTGTGCCAACAAAACTTTCTCTCGAAGTGACGAGCGACGACCGCAAGAAATTATCGTCAGCAAAAGAATCTAAGAGCGAAGAAAATATGTTGAGTGCGGCCTCGCGAATTCTAGGAAAAGATCCTAAGAATCTAGAAGCGCTAAATGCTCTTGCAGTTTTTTATATTGAAAACGACAAGCCAGGGCTTGCAAAGATTATTTTGAACCGCGCAATAGACGACCATCCCAATGTACCTGCGCTTCACAATAATCT
>CAZDFM010000599.1:0-2244 GCA_964504465.1 uncultured Pseudobdellovibrionaceae bacterium
GTCATAACAACTTGCGGAGCTTGACCTGCAGTCTTTTGAAGATCGCGGCCCACCAACAAATTAAAAAGCTGATCGGTTCCACCGAGTTCAACATCGGCTTTAAGTTCGACTGAGTCTTTACCTTGAACTAAGGGATATAAAAATTCATGGAGTGCAATGGCTTCGTTGGCTTTATAACGTTTAGAGAAGTCATCGCGCTCAAGCATTCGCGCAACCGTGTATTGGCTTGCAAGGCGAATAAAATCAAACGAAGTCATTTTGCCAAGCCAATGAGAGTTGTAAACAACTTCGGTGCGGCTTTTATCTAAAATTTTAAAAACTTGGTCGGCATAAGTTTTTGCGTTTACTTCGACTTCTTGAGGGCTAAGTGCGGGGCGAGTTTCGTTTTTGCCGGTCGGGTCACCGATTAAAGCGGTGAAATCGCCCACAACAAATACGGGCAAGTGCCCCATATCTTGAAACTGCTTCATCTTGTTCATGACAACTGTATGACCTAAGTGAAGATCAGGTCGGCTTGGGTCAAAACCTGCTTTAATTCTTAAAGGCTTTTTGTCTTTGATACTTTTTCGAAGTTTCTCAAGCAGGTCTTTTTCGCTGATAAAATCAACGATACCGCGCTTGAGAATTTCGAGTTGTTCTTCAGCCGTAAGATTCTTTAAAGCCCCGCTGCTCATTACCTTGCGTGCTCCACAATACGTGTCTCACGAATAACAGCTACGCGGATTTGACCTTGGTAATTAAGCTCGCGCTCTATTTTGCGTGCGATATCTCGTGAAAGCATGGTCGACTGTTCGTCGGTCACGCGGCCACTGTCGACAAGCACTCGGATTTCTTTTCCGGCTTGAAGTGCAAAGCTTCGAGTTACTCCGTCAAAGCTGTTGGCTACTGACTCGAGGTCTTCTAAGCGGCGAATGTAGGTTTCCATCATGGTACGTCTTGCACCTGGGCGAGAGCGAGCCAAGTTCACAGCTGCCTGGAGAATATGAGCTAAAATCGACTGTGGCGGCTCGTCGTTGTTATGGGTTCGAATGGCGTGAACCACATCTTGTTTTTCGCCGTTCTTCTTTAAGAACTCAGAACCGGCAATGGCGTAGCTGCCTTCCATTGTGTGATCAAGACCGCGGCCAATCGCGTGCAGAAGTCCTGCGCGTTTTGCAGAGCTTTCGTCAAAACCGATTTCGACTGCCATAAGGCCACAAAGAGTTGCCACTTCAAGGGAGTACGCAAGTAGGTTTTGTGAATCGGCGTGCCGGAATTTGAGGGCTCCTAAAATATTGAGGACGTTATGATGAACACCGTGAACCCCTAAATCAAAGCAAGCTTTTTCGGCTTCTTCTTTGATGTTGTCAAAAAGCTCTGACTTTACTTTTGATACGACTTCTTCAATTCGCGCCGGGTGAACGCGTCCGTCTTCCATGAGGCGCTCTAAAGCGCGACGGGCGATTTCTCGTCTGACAGCATCGAAGCTAGAGATAATCACGGTCTCAGGAGTTTCGTCGACAATCAGATCGACTCCGCAGGCGGCCTCTAAAGCACGGATGTTACGGCCTTCACGACCAATAATTTTACCCTTCATTTCGTCTGAAGTGAGAGGAATTGAGCTTACGGTTTTTTCAGTTGAAACTTCAGAAGCATAACGTGAAATCGCCACCGCCAAAACTTGGCGAGATTTAGCGACGGCCTCTTTGCGGGCTTCGTCTTCGATTTCGGCAACTTTTTGTGCAGACTCCCTGCGGGCTTCGTCTTCAAAGGCGCGAACGAGTTCGGCTTTGGCTTGTTCGCTGCTCATGGTAGCAACAGCTTCAAGTTTATGCGAAAGATCGCCAATTAAGTTTTTGGATTTTTCTTCCATTTCTTTTAAACGATTTTCAGACAGAGTAAGTGACTGCATGCGCTCGTCAGCTTCTTTAAGTTTAGCTTTGACCTGTTCTTCTTTACGTTGAAAGTCACGCTCTAAGCGCTTTTCTTTTTCTTTGAGCTGGTTTTCTTCGTTTTGAATACGTTGCTTTTCTTTTTTGATGTCGGCTTCGACATTTTTACGAGCTCGTTGTTCGAAGTCTTTGGCGCGGTTTTGAGAGTCGCGCTCAATTTTTGCGGCCTGGCTTTTTGAACGGTTGATAATTCTTTCGGCCTCTTTTTGACCGGCATTACGGGCCTTTTCGTCGAGCATTCTTTGGTACACGATAAATCCGAGCATCCCTAACAACAGCCCCACTAATAAAAAGGCAATTGGGATCATTAAAC
>CAZDFM010000600.1:0-2240 GCA_964504465.1 uncultured Pseudobdellovibrionaceae bacterium
GTATCGCGTCTTTCCCGAAATTGCGGACGCCAAGCAAACTCCTCTAAGGGCATTGGACTACCAAGACTTAGTGCGCATGAACCCCGAGATCCCAAGTCTTGAGGCGATGATTGAACGCTACAAAAAACGCCTGCATTTTTTTATTGAAATCAAAGAGGCGCTGAATACTCCAGAGAAAAAAGCCCAAATGAAGAACTTGTTGGGAAAACTTAAACCCATTGAGGATTTTCATCTTATGAGCCTCGATTTAAAACTTTTCGAAGACTTCGATTTTTTGCCTAAAGCCTGTTTTCTACCGGTTGCTGAATGGAACATTGCCACCTGCTCTAACTGCTCAATAGTCTCTGGCTGGGCGGGAGTGACAGGCCATTATTTGTTAGTTTCAGATAAACGTTTGTTTCGGCATTCAAAAGCAGGACAGTTGTTAGGAACTGGTTTTATAAATTCAAAGAATTTGCTTTATCGTGAGATAAATCGTGGTGTTGAGTACGTATTTACAGACAGAGCTTTGAGCATTAAAGCCTTACTAGATAAGGCTTTAAACTCCTAACTTGACCACTTGAAGTGACCTGGTTAATGCTCTAAGCCCAGCCTACAATTCGGAGGGAATTATGGCGAATATGGATGTTCAATCGCAGTCAAAAGTGCAGCAAAAAAGCGGCGCAAACTATAAGGGTGTCCCCGAGCTTGGGCTCAGTCAGTACACTGAAGGAAACGAACGTGACCGTCAGCAGTTTATCGACGAACTTTTTCGTGGATTAAAACACTACGGTTTTATTATTTTAAAAGATCACTCCATTCCCATCGAACTTTTAAATCAGGCTTACGATCTCTCAAAGAAACTCTTTGATCTTCCAGTCGAAGACAAAAAATCTTACATTTCGTCAGTCGGCGCTGGTCAGCGTGGCTATACTCCATTCGGAAAAGAGCATGCAAAAGATGCTAAAGTTCCTGACTTAAAAGAGTTCTGGCATGTGGGACAAGAACTTTCTAAAGATCACCCGTATGCAAAAGAATACCCAGAAAATATTTGGCCCGAAGAACTACCAGAGTTTAAGCCGACGTTCTTAAGACTTTACCGTCAGCTCGATGACATCGGAAAAACAATTCTTGAAGCCCTCACGGGGCCGCTTCAATTACCAATAACCTATTTTGACGAAATGGTTCAAGACGGAAACTCCATTCTAAGACTTCTACACTATCCGCCGATTCCCGAGGGAGTAGATCCTCGTTGCATCCGAGCGGCCGCACATGAAGACATTAATTTAATCACCATTCTCGTTGCGGCGTCCGCATCAGGGCTTGAGCTTTTAGACCGCGATGGCAAGTGGCTTCCCATCGAAACCGACGCCAACAATCTCATCGTAGATTCAGGGGATATGTTGGCTCGAATCACAAACGAAGTGATTCCTTCAACCACTCACCGTGTGGTGAATCCTGCAGGCAAAAATCAGAGTCGATATTCAATGCCTTACTTTATTCATCCGCATTCGAACGCGGTACTCACCTGCTTAGATTCTTGCCGTGGAGAGGGAGCTAAATATCCCGACATTCGCGCACAAGAATTTTTGTTCCAGCGGTTAAAAGAGATTGGCCTTACTAAATAGGGCTATTTTAGTATTGCTTTCTGGGTGCGAAATTACACGATTGTGCCTCGCATCAAGTGCCAGCATGCTCAAAACTCGGTAATTTTTACAAAGCCTTTGTTTTCTGAGTGTTAAGAACGCTTTGTCATATATTTTCTTCATAGCTTTGGTGAAATTTCCATGCTTTACAGAGCTGGGGCACCACGCACACATTCCGGGGGGAATTATGAAGGCGAAGAATCTTACAGTTTTATTGCTCAGTTGTTTGATCAGCGGACCAGCGACGGCAGATTCGCAAATTGACGAAGCCGCTTGGGTCCAATCTTATCTTTCACTACAAGAGCCAGAAATTAAAGCCGGCCCCATCGAAGTCCTCGACGTTCACTCACCTCTTGCTGTTGTATCGGACTGCACGGACTACACTTTTAGTACTCCTATGGCCGCACCTAAAGTCAGCGACAACCCGCTCTCTGCAATTGGAACCGATCTCGGCTTAGTAGATGTGATCGTTGATAAAATTATCAACATCGGATCAAAGCTCTGGAAAATTGTCGAAGGCAACGCCCCTGTCGTAAACCTAAATATGCCGACAGCCTTTGCACTACCTGCGGGAACTCAGTGCTGGGTTGAACTTGAAAACTGGGAGCCACCTAA
>CAZDFM010000601.1:0-2238 GCA_964504465.1 uncultured Pseudobdellovibrionaceae bacterium
CACCCCTAAGAGCAAGGGGTAGACCACTTTTGAACTCAAATAGGATGGAACTGGGGTGTTTCGAGTTGAAAGTTCGATAAGGCGGTGACGTTTTTTGGTCTGGACAAGATTGATCTGGCTGGTCTTCGCACCTAAGATAACTACATGGAAATACTAAAGCCCAACGTGAAGCAACAGCTAAGACAGAAACTCAATCTGGACCTTCGACAGAATATAAGCTGGTCAGGTTTCATAGGAACACTCGTAGTCGTATCGGTTCTAACTTTAAGTTGTGCGCGCGCACCCGTGAAAGACAGTACCCAAGTTATGCGAAAGACTTCTTTTAAAGAGGTTTCTTCGGGCGCTGAAGTTGACCCTAAGCGCTTTGACGATGCAAGTTTTGAAACACTTCTAGAAGGTTTAAATGCGCAAATCGAATACTGGCAGAAAAAACCAGCCGAGCAGTATATTAACTTCGGTCCGAAGTCGCTGACCGCGGGCGAATATCTGACGGCCTTAAAGTCGCTTAAAGAAAAGTCTGTCAGCAAAGAAGCTTTTTTTGACTACGTGGTTACACACTTTGATTTTTACGAAGTTTATGGCGGCGATAAGTGGGGAGAGGTGATGATCACGGGTTATTACGAGCCCGTAATTCGTGGCTCTCGCAAACCCACAAAGGAATTCTCTCAACCGCTTTATAAAACCCCAACTGATATGGTGAATGTCGACATGGGCGCTTATGCGAGAGCTTTTCCGCATTGGAAGCCTTTTGAAACTTTTGTGACCGAGCAGAAGTCTTCTCCAGGTCTTATCCGTGGGCGTTTAGTAAAGTCCACGGGGGAGCCAAGGCCTGCGACGGTGGTGCCTTATTATTCGAGAGCCGAAATTGACGGGCAAAAACCACTTTCTGGACAGAAACTTGAATTAGCTTACGTGGATCCAGTTGAGTCGTTTTTTTTACAGATCCAAGGTTCAGGGCAGATAGAGTTTAAGGGCGGAGAGCGTCTTCGCGTCGGTTATGCCGCTCAAAATGGTCATCCCTACGTGCCCATCGGAAAATTCTTAAAAGATGTCATACCGATTGAAGAGATGAGTCTTCAAAGAATTGAAACTCACTTAAGAACTCTTTCGGCACAAGAGCAACAAAGTGTGCTCGATTATAACCCCAGTTACGTGTTCTTCACTCCGTTAAAAGGAAAAGCCTTAACTTATTCCGGAATGGAAGTGGTCGACGGAAGAACTATCGCCACTGATTGGCGCCATTTCCCCAAAGGCACGCTTGCACTCTTAAACTTCCAAAAACCGGTTGGCAATGAGTTGATCCCAACCCATCGTTTTGTCTTCGACCAAGACACCGGCGGCGCCATCCGCGGCACCCACCGAGTCGACCTCTTCTGCGGGCAAGGCGCCGAAGCCAAACAAATGGCCGGCGTAATGAAGCATAAGGGCCACCTCAGTTATTTGGTCCCTAAGTCGGCGGAGAATACGTTGAAGTAGGTCGGTTATTTCCTTTTCGTCCCAAGCGCAATTACTGCCGTCGAAACTTGTCGATAAGATTCTTTCCCAACACCTTCTCCGCCATCAAGAGATTATGCTGACGACATAGTAATGTCAGATTCGAGGGATCATCGGTCCCTCCATATGCTCGAGGAATGATGTGTTCGATTTGTACTTGATACCGGCTGCCGCAAGTATTTCCGGAAATGGGATCTTTAAAGCTGCAAGCGGAACCTCCGGCTTTAAAAGTCATTCGCCTGACAGTCTTCTTCGATAGTCGGCCTACACTCATCTTTATTGCGTTAACTGGTGCGGAGTTAGTAACTCCCAAATTAACAATTGGGCCATCAGAGAAGCTTACTTCCGCACCGGAAGTGAATTTTAAATTTCGAGTTTTATCTTCGAGAATTTTCTTCGGTAATTCTGTTTGCGACTCTTCAGACTCAACATGTTCTTTCAGTTCTGAAATTTCTGGAGCTTTTGAACCTAAAATCCCTTCCTTAGATTTTGATTTCACGCCAGAATTATTTTTGCGAAGTGGATCCATGCGATTGAGCAGGAGCTCTAATGCAAAGGCAATAATGTCGGCATCCCGACCTTCAGGAAATTTGTGAGACAAGACTTCTTTGGCTCTTTGTAAGTCGAGCAATACTTCGTTGGAGAGATTTAAGTGAATTCGGGTTTGATTTGCATTGATGACTGTATGTCGCTCATTTGAAATATCTGAAGCAATCTCTGGAAATTGATTGAACATCATCACTT
>CAZDFM010000602.1:0-2218 GCA_964504465.1 uncultured Pseudobdellovibrionaceae bacterium
AATCTCCCCGTCTTGAAGCAAGCGATCGGCACATTCGAGACCGGTCCCCACCCCGAGTATAACCTTTGAACCGTATTTTTGGCGAAAGCGCCCAGCCGAGGTAATGTGATCGGCATGCACATGCGTTTCGACCGTCATTAGGAGCTTTAGGTTTAGTTCTTTTAGCATCTGCTCATCACGCTCGAACTGCTCAAGCACGGGATCTATGAGGAGGGCCTGCCGCGTGTTTTTATCGGCCACCAAATATGAGAAGGTTCCGGATTCCTTATCTTGTAGCTGTCTAAAAATCATGTTGACCGTCCTTGCGAAGAGTTTAGCTCAGCCAAAGTCACATGTCTAAAAATAAGCCGTCTTTTCACAAGAATTATGGCGATAAAAAAATGAAATTCACTCACTTGACAGCCGAACAACCTGACCCAAATTAAGCTTGTAGCGATGAGCTAGTCATGGACTTAACAATAAGGAGGTTTAAACATGCGGAACTTTTTAACTACTCCTAGCCGTAATTTAAGCGTCTGGGATTTGATAAATGAAGTAGACAAGACTTTTAGCGAAAGCCTTAATCAATTAACAGATACCAACGAAATGGCTTTTTTTAATCCACAAGTAGACGTTGAAGAGACCGACTCTCTCTATATGCTTAGCGTAGATCTGCCTGGAGTTAAAAAAGACCAAGTAAAAATTGAGGTAAACGACGGAATTCTAAAAGTCAGCGGTACTCGTGAGACTCAGAAGAAGTCACAAGACAAACACTTCAATAGATTTGAACGAAAGTATGGTCGCTTTGAAAGAAGCTTTAGACTACCAATGAAGATCGATGAAGCCAAAATCCAAGCCCAGTACGAAGACGGAGTGCTTGAGATTATGGTTCCAAAAGCTGAACAGTCCCGTGGACGCAGCATTGAAATTCAATCAGGAAAAGGTGGCTTATTTTCTAAATTATTAGGTCACGAACAAGGGTCAAAAGCGGAAGCTCAGAAGGACAGTCATTAATCCTTCGCCCGCGATTCTAATGATCCTTCTTTAAATTCTTCAAGAACCTAGTCTCGCGGCTGGGTTCTTGCCTTTTTAGGATATTAGAGCGCTCTCAGATACTCTAGAAGTTCATTTCGTTCTGATCGCGAGGGACGACCTAAACCTCGGGGCATTTGATCCTGCAAAGTCGCATGGTCGCTTAAACGATATTCGATGTTTTCTAAAAGGCTTTGCCCGTTCCTCAAAGTTTTTTTCAGAGCTACCTTAAGCTGTTCCTCATTGCCGAAAGGGATATGGGGAGCGCCAAACTCTAAAGAATCTGCGGAATGACAAGAAATACAGCGATTGATTAACGGGCCTCGCTTTTGCTCTAACTCAATACGAGCAGACAGCGTCTGAGTAAAAAGCGCAGTAGTTTTGTACTCTTTAATTTTGTCCACGCTTAATTGCTTTAAGTCTTCGCAACTGTACTCTAACATCTCAGGAAAAATATTTTTGGCAGCAGATTTCATCGCGTTTCGAAAGTCCGAAGGCATCCCGAAACGTTCATAAAATGCAAGCCGACCTTGAGTTTGAAAGTCTGTGCTCCAATCTTGGATCGAAATTCCGAATGGTTCATACAAAGTCCAAATGGATTCAGAGCCTCTGAACCTCATAAACTCAGGTATTTTATTGAGCCGTTCCCGCTCTACTTCAAGGGCACGCTCCACCTGGTCCGGCGAAAGGCCAGCCTCTGTAAGCTGATTTCTGAGCCGATATAAGCGTGTTTCGATGGTGTCGTATGGTACGTTTTTAATGGGCCGGGAAATAAACTCGTTAGGTAATCTTGCACGGGCCCAGGCCAAATCCTCGGTTGAAATAAAAAGAGTGTCGCATTTAGCCAGACCGGTAACCGTGTACTTAAGGTATTCCCACTGGGCAGCATATTCCTCTTTCATAATACGAAACATCCGCCGGGTATTGAGATGACCAAAAAACTCTGTTAGTTCGACCGTTTTATGAGCCATCTGATCAAAGCGAAGTTTTACTTTGAGTTTATCTTCAGAACTGGCCGTATCAGGCAATGGTGGTTCAGAGAGGTGGTCAAATCCGATATATTTATAACGTGGATGCATCGGCTTCACTTCACGCATAAATTTTTTGAGCATTTCCCCTTCTAGGCTCTGCTCTTCGAGGTGTTGCTTATCTTGGGCTTCAAAAATCCCCTTCTTGTAATCTTGTATTTTATCGAGCGCACCTGAAT
>CAZDFM010000603.1:0-308 GCA_964504465.1 uncultured Pseudobdellovibrionaceae bacterium
CATCATTACTGCTGCTAGGCCAAACTGTTTTTTCATTTTTTATTGATCCACGCTTCTTCTATCTCAATCAGGGGCTCTTAGTTTTGTTTATGCTCGTTTTTGGGGTGAGAAGACTTCTCAAATTAACAAAACCAGTTCCAATCTTCTTTTCTCACGTGGGGATCGCGATGATTCTCGCGCTACTCGGATCCTACTATCATGCTACTGGAAACTCATTCATGGGAATTCATCTTTATCATGTTGGTACAACTTTACTTCTGATCTTAGGAATTGGGACTCGATTTTTTTCTTTTCTTTCGGGTTTACCT
>CAZDFM010000603.1:318-2216 GCA_964504465.1 uncultured Pseudobdellovibrionaceae bacterium
TTTACCTTCTGCTTTTGAAAATGTGACTTCAGTTAAGCTACGTGTGCTGTTTCATGGGGCAGGCGTCATGATGGCGATACTTTTATTTTGCGCGGGACAGGGCGAAAAGCTTTCGTATTTAGGACTCACACTTCTTTCTCTGGTGTATCTGTTCTTTATTTGGCAAATTCAACGTGGTTCTGATCGACCTTCGGCACTCAAGTACGGTGTCCGAGTAGTGGCCGCAATGATCCCATTAAGTTTTTTTATGATCTGGCTACAGCCCATGACCTACGTGACTTGGCTTCACTTACTTTTCATAGGTTGCTTTGGTCTTATAACGTTTGCGGTGGCGACACGAGTGACCTTAGCGCACGGTTCGTATTCGCTAGATTTAGAAATGAAGTCACCAGCGCTTTGGTGTCTGGTGATTTTTTTGGTTCTTGGAATCCTGTCGAGAATTATGTACGGCTATTCAACAGGTCTTTCGAGAGTAAGTTATCTACATTTAGCGGCAACTTTCTGGATTTTTGCAATCGCAAGCTGGTGCTGGACCTTTTTGCCTAAGATATTTACGCCAGGTCCGCAAGCAAAAGCTGCATGCTGAATATTAAGATTTCCTAACTTTTTTTGATGTGACAAAGTTTAGACCTGTCTTCTAACATGTTTAATACACCGAGGGGGAACAGAGATGAGAGATAGGTTTTATAAAGTTTTATTAGCGATAACAGTGATGTTGGCAGGAGTTGTTTTAGTTTCTTGTTTTGACAAAAATAAAAGCGGTAAATGGGAGTCGAGTTCGGCTAAGATTGCATCTGACGATGTGGATATTGATAAGCTCCCGAAAGAAACACTCGCACTAGTACCTCCACCTCAGGTCCCGCCTCCCATCACACGAAAAGGTCCTGCACGCGTCGCAATCGAACTAGAAGTTCGAGAAGAAATTAAAAAACTTTCGGATGGAGTCGATTACACCTTTTGGACATTTGGAGGAACCGTACCAGGACCGATGCTTCGAATTCGTGTAGGAGATTATGTTGATTTCACATTAGCCAACCATCCGTCGAACAAAGTTCCACACAACATCGACTTACATGCAGTGACAGGGCAAGGCGGAGGAGCTGAAGGATCTTTCACAGCTCCTGGTCACAAATCTACCTTTTCATTTCGGGCACTTAACCCAGGACTTTATATCTATCACTGTGCAACCGCACCAGTAGGTATGCACGTAGGCAACGGAATGTATGGTTTGATACTTGTTGAACCAGAAGAAGGACTTCCAAAGGTGGACCGCGAGTATTATGTCGTACAAGGCGAATTCTATACCAAGGGTAAGTTTGGTGAAAGAGGTCTTCAGTCTTTTGATATGGATAAGGCGATACGTGAACAACCGGAGTATGTCGTATTTAATGGTTCTGTAGGTTCGATCACGGGAGATCTTTCGTTAAAAGCAGATGCGGGTCAAACGGTGAGAATTTTTGCAGGAAACGGCGGACCGGGGTTAATCTCTTCTTTTCACGTGATCGGGGAGGTCTTTGATCATGTTTACCAAGAAGGCGGCTCTATCCCGAATCAAAAAAACGTACAGACTACTATTATACCGGCAGGCGGAGCTGCAATTGTCGACTTTAAAGTCGACATTCCTGGAAACCTCATCTTAGTCGATCATTCTTTGTTTCGCGCCTTCAACAAGGGTGCAATCGGGATGTTAAAAGTAGAAGGCGAACATAATCCTCGTATTTATACAGGTAAAGTTGTAGATGCAATTTATCTCCCAGAAGGTCAAGCGATACAGCCGATCTCAATGGACCAGAAGAAGGCCGCTGCACCGACTAACTTCGAAGAGAGAATGGCGGCCGGAGCGATTGTTTACAAAACAAACTGCGCCGCCTGCCACCAAGAGAACGGGCAGGGAATCG
>CAZDFM010000604.1:0-2214 GCA_964504465.1 uncultured Pseudobdellovibrionaceae bacterium
TACCGGTCAAACTCTTTCGACAAGCTCCGCAGCTCTTGTAATGGTCAAGTAATTGGCCCTTCGTCCGTAATTAAAAGTCTTAGTCCTCGACGTGCAGAATGTTTAGTAAACTTTTACTAACTTCTGCTTTTGGGGACCTCGCTTGAACCTACAATCCTACTTAGATCGTAAAAATGAGCTTCTTAAGACAGCAAAAAAATTTCGAGATCTCTGTGTTGCATGTTTGCAGCCGGAATTCAGCTGTTACTGCCAACATATTCAGAGCTTTGATCCTAAAATAAAATTTGCGATCTTAATTCACCCTATAGAGGTTCGTAGACGAATCGCCACCGGGCGTATGTCGCATCTAAGCCTAAAAAATTCTGAACTTATTATGGGCCAGAATTATACTCAAAATGATGAGGTCAATCGTCTGTTAGCGAGTGAAGAATATGATCCGGTTGTTTTGTATCCGGGCCGAAGCTCGCTGAATTTAACTGAGGCCCCAAAGCTTGAACGGGCAAAAATTTTTCAGCCTGATAAGATGCCCCTCGTGTTTGTCATCGATGGCACTTGGGCCACCGCCAAAAAAATGATGCGCGAAAGCCAGAATTTAAATGTATTACCTCGAATTTGTTTCACGCCACCTGGGCCTTCACAATTTCGGGTTCGAAAACAACCAGGCGAAAACTGCTATTCCACAATCGAAGCGATTCACCATTCAATTGAACTTTTAGGTGATGCGGTAGGCTTTGACTCCGCTTCGCGACGACATGACCGGCTTCTCTATGTCTTTAACAGGATGGTAGAGCGGCAGCTTCAGTTTATCGAGGAAGCACATTTAAACCCTCGCAAAGTTACTTACCGCCGTGTGAAGCCTAGAGTCAGCGCTTAAGCAGAATGGCGTGCAGGCTTGTTCTTTCGATTTTTAAGATGTTGTGTGAGTTCAGTCTGGACTGACTGCGCTTCTTTGACCAAAAGTTTTGAAAGTTCAGAAGCAGAATCTTTATTTAATGCAGTTACCAGGTCTTCAATTTGCTGGCAAATCTTTCCTAAGGTCATCGCACCCACCGTAAAAGCTCCTGATTTTATGAAGTGCGCCTTCTGTTTGGCGAACAAGAAATCTTTTTTCGAAATAGCCCGCGTGATATCTTCGATATTCTGCGGTGTCTTGTTTAAAAAAGTCTGTAAAATGTCAGCGACGATATCAGCTTCACCTTCGTTCTGAAGCAGCTCCAAATTTTCAAGGGTCGAGTATTCAATTGAAGCAACTGTTTCCTGATCGTCCATGGATTCTGCCTCCAAATAGAGAGCTAAAACTTCAGATAGCTTTGATTGGTTCAAAGGTTTAGACAGGTAATTGTTCATTCCAGCACTAAAACATCGCTCTTTATCGCCTTGAATGGCATTTGCGGTCATCGCAATGATTGGAATAGAACTCCATTGTTCGTTCTTTGCTCGGATAACAGCAGTGGCGTCGTAACCATCAAGTTCGGGCATTTGACAGTCCATAAGCACGAGGTCAAAGGTCATTTCTCTTAAGGCCGAAATCGCTTCGGCACCGTTACCGACAACATGCACTTGGCAACCCAATTTTTCAAGCATACGGCTGACAACTTTTTGGTTAATCTGGTTATCTTCAGCAACTAGAACTCGACCACTTAATTTGGTGCTCGAGTGAACTAAGGTTTCAGTTGCGATCTGGCTTTCTGAGAGCGCTTGACCTTTTTTAAATGGAAGTTCAAACCAAAATTCAGAGCCGGTTTGTTCGCTACTTTTGAGGCCGATTTCGCCGTTCATAAGCTCTACAAGCTGTTTACAAATTGAAAGGCCAAGTCCGCTCCCGCCGAATTTTCTCGAGGTCGAGCTGTCAGCTTGAGAAAAGATTTGAAACATCCGCTTCATAGCCCCTTCCGGGATTCCAATACCTGTATCTTTAACTGAGAAACGCACTTTAATTTCAGTCTCAGAAACTGGGACAAGTTTCATTGTGACTTCGACCCGACCAGACGAAGTGAACTTAATCGCATTGCCGATTAGGTTCGAAAGAACCTGACGAACTCGGCTTGAGTCTCCGGTAAGGTAGTAAGGCAGCTGAATTTTTTGAACACTAAATACTAAACTCTTTTTACTCGCGGCATAGATAAAACTTTTTTCAATATCCCTTACGAGCGAGTCAAGATCAAAGTCGACAACTTCTAGGGTCATTTTTCCGGATTCGATTTTTGAAAAATC
>CAZDFM010000605.1:0-2200 GCA_964504465.1 uncultured Pseudobdellovibrionaceae bacterium
CTTATGACTGGGCTGCCGCGCCCCGGGTACAAAAAGATTATTTAGGAATGCAGTTCGAGGTGAAGTTTTGAAACCACGAAACCTGCATCTTAAAAGTTTATTATTTATTGTAATCTTCTTTGCCAGCTTTGCGCGTGCACAAGACGGAGTGAGTTTTACTCCTCATATTTGGACCAAAGGGTTTCATCTCTTGGCGGGTGGGGGAGTGAATTCGACGGTTTATACCTCATCATCAGAATATTTAAACTTTGGGCTCGGATTAAATTTTAAGACAGATCTTGGTTATTATCTCAATGACAAATGGGCCATCGAAGCTGGGTCGATGATCAAATTTAACCGTGTAAACGGTTACCTCATTTGGGACACCTTGCTCACGCTGGGGCTACGGCTACGAATGACGACCTGGTCGACCTCTTCGGTCTACGGGAGAGCCTTTGGAGGACGGGCACCTACAATTATTTATTTACAAAACTCGGCCCCCATTGAATTTCGCACTCGTGGTGTTGACCGCATACGGCTGGACGGTCCTCTTGCAGGTTTAGCACTCGGCATTTTAGAAACTTCTCTTAAAGGTACGATTTGGTTTATCGAGGCCGGGCTTACAGCGCAGTTCATAGAAGTCGAAGAAGGAGTTAGATCCAACGGCCAGGTTCCAGAGGTCGTTTATCAAGAGGCTCTAAACGACAACTCAACAATTTACAGTTTGTATCTAAGTTTTGGAATACTCGCATTTTAAGAGAGGAGCAAAGATTTGGAAAAACTTTTTGAACTCGATCGCCAATTATTTCTTTGGATCAATCGAGATTTAGCTAATCCCATTTTTGATGCTTTTTTTCCGTTTTGGACGGACATTCAGAAAACATCCGTCTTTCATTTTTTTATTCTTCCACTCTTAATTGCGTTGATCTACTGGCGAGCCCGCTTACCCGGATTGCTTTTCTTGGCTGCTTCAATCGTGAGCCTAAGTATTGCCGATTTCTTAGCATCAAACTGGATTAAACCTTGGTTTGAACGCGAAAGACCCTTTCTATCCTTAGGCAGAGAAGAAGTATTCTTAAGAGTAGCAGAAGTCGGGAGTAGCAGTTTTCCATCAAGCCATGCGCTGGATGCATTTTGTATCGCTGTATTTGTAAGTTACTTCTTTAAAAATTTGGCGTGGATTGTGCTTCCACTTGCTTTTTTAACTGCCTTGTCACGAGTTTATAACGGAGTGCACTTTCCACTTGATGTCATCGCGGGAGCTTTTTTTGGGATCGTCATTGGTTCGATTTTAGCTTTTTTATTTTGGCCTTGGGGTCTAAAGCTCAAACAAAAAATTAAGGAGGCAGAGTGAACTGGTTTGCAAAACAAAAACCTTTTCTTTTTGTCATGGGGCTGTGTTTTTATTTATTCCCAGTTGCAGCCACGGCCTTTGATGACCCAACTCAAGGAAAACCCTTTGTTCCTTGGCTTTGGGAGGACCAGTTTTATCCGACTATAAAAGAGGGCGGAAGTCGTTCGAGTCTTTACGTATTAACCGGTGGTGTTGCCGTTTCTGCGTATTCTTTTTCGCAAGACGATTACGGGCAGGACTTTGCCCGCCACGCGATTACCAAAGACCAAGCTGAAGTGGGCTCAAAGCTTGGAAGCGGTTTGCCGGGAGTGAGTGTCGCAGTCATTCAGCTTTTTTTAGACCAACAAAATGGATTAGCACATGGGCGTGCACTTTCGCTGACGGCACTTACTCATATCAGTATCGCCGCAACTGTACAGCGCGAGCGGCCCAATAAAAGTCCTACAAAACTTTCTTTTCCTTCTGGCCATGCGTCTTCAATTTTTGCGACGGCGACAAGTCTCGCCTACGCTTATGGCCCGATTGTGGGGACGGTCGCCTATACTGCGGCAACTTGGAATGCGATCAGCCGAGTTCGCGAAGAAGCGCACTATGTGAGTGACGTCGTAGCTGGGGCGGCCATTGGTTTTTATTGGGGCCGAGCCAGTGCGCTTGCGGGCCGAAAACAAATTGAAGAAGAATCTTCTCAGTTGATGCCAGTGCCCATCGAAGGGGGAGCGCAGCTCGTGTGGCTCAAAGATTTTTAAAAACTGCCCCCTCACCCTGTGCCGCAAAAACAAATAAACTCTGGCTTAAATCATGCCTCTCTTAGGAGGCATGAAACTCATCTGCCCTTTTTGCCAATTAAAACGAAACCCCAAGGCCGCC
>CAZDFM010000606.1:0-2181 GCA_964504465.1 uncultured Pseudobdellovibrionaceae bacterium
AATGCCTCAAGTTGTTCAACACTATACCTTTCTGGTATATAGTTGTCAATATTATCAGCATTGTCCTGATAACCGAAATCGGTCCCGTCTATATTTTTGATTACTAAGTAGATTGTAACCCTATTCCCAAACTCTTTTTTGAGATTATTAACATTCTGCCTTGCTTGAAAATATTGCTGAATAAACGCCTCCTTTGGAATAGTCCTCCCGTCTTTCCTTTCTCGAGCCTTTACAAACTCCCACGCCTGCTTTGGGTCTTGGTACACATACATAATAAATACATCACGTCCTTGGTTTAGGTTTCGCTGAATATTCTGTCGTGCTGCATCAATGCGTGTGAGTGTGCCATCAAAAACATAGCTTTGTTTATTTTCTAAAGCCAAATCCTGCATACTATCCGCGATAATAGATGTCGCATACTGGAATAACGAAGAATTTCCTCCTGTGTAGCCAGGTATAAAACTACGAAGGTCATCGGAATCAATACGCAACACCGATCGGCCATTCTGAGAAAATCTATCTATCAGGTTTTTTGCCGACTCCGTCTTTCCCGCACCCGGAGAACCTGCCATAAAGACAGATACTGGTACTTCGTCCGGCGGAAATTTCTTCAAATCAGTCAGCTCAGCTGCCAGTCGCCGTTTGTTTCTCTTGGCAAACAATGCAGCTTCTTGTTTTATTTTTTCGTCAACCTTCATCCAGAACAGTATACTACGCACGCGTTCATACGCCCTTCAACGTGACCTTAAGACGCCACATATCTGCCACCCGTAGGTTCGGGACGGGTGCGCCTAGAGCGCCTTCAGTTTTTCTGTTGCGACACGTAAATCCACTACGAGCGGGCTTTCAGGCCAGACCTCGATTAGTCGCTCGGCGACAGCGATGTAGTTCGCGATAACCGCTTCGCGGCCGTGATTGAACCGCGTAAAGATCGCGTCTCCATCGCGAGCGTGGTCGTCCAGTATCTCGGTCACATTGCTCAGTATGTCCGCAGACTTCACGAGCACGGAGCCGTGCGAAAAGTGCGCAATATGCGCAAGCGCTTCGCGCTTGCGCTCCTCCCATGAAAGCTCTTTATTTTCCTCAGTCACGCTCGCGACCAGTGTCGCCACTTCCTCACTAAACTTCTCCGCGACCATCTCGCGCGTCACTGAGCCATGCGGCTCACAGTCCTCGACAGCATCATGCAAGAGCCCTGCGACAATCACCTCCTCGCTCGCACCAGCTCGAGCGAGAATCAACGCCACCGTAAGTGGGTGCGTAATATAGGCAATGTCCTTCCCTTTCCTCTTTTGTTTTTGGTCCACTTCGTGAACCTGTATGGAGAACGCAATCGCGTTCTTGATGTTTTGTGTGTAGATCATAGTTATTTCTCTTAATTCTTATAATAGTTTTATCTGGAAACAAAAAACGGCTAAGAGATTTGATCCAGTATAAAACTGAATGAAATCTCCCAACCGTTTTAGGTTAGTCATGCATATCATCTGGCTTCCCGCAGATTTCCCAGGTCACCTACTCGGCCCCACCGAGAGATACACATCGTAGTCATGCGACTACATTTTGATTGTAACATATTATTTTTCCACGAAATCCAGCTTTCTAGTTATCCAAACCATAACCTACTCTTAAATCTAACTACTCGAAGGAGTAGACCAACTACTCCTGCAAGAACTGAAAAGATTACCGCTCCTGCATACGGGTCATTTAGCAAAGGTGCAATTTTATCAAGAGAAAGAATTTTATTGTAGTAAAAGAGCATAAGCACGATTCCCCAAAACATGCTGTACATAAAATATGCAAGATCACTTTTGGATTCATACCCCGACGCACGTAAGAAAATAAATCCAGGCATAGTAAACAGAAGTAGATTTGCAAGATCTAGTGAGAATGTTTCTGGCATATTTGTATTATACAAAATCGCCCTAACTAAAATAGGGCGATTTTGTTTTAGGATTTAGATTCGAGAAGGATTTTCCGTTGGTCTTCACTCGCTTTTCTGGCAACCTCCATAAATACCTTTTTCTTTTCGCGAGATGACGCCTCTCTAAAGAAACGGGAAAACTCACCTGTGCCATATTTTACCGCGGACGTTTTTTAGACTCAAATAAGTCTAAAAAACTTTGTAATATTTTGGTAAGCATAGTTTCTCAGCTGTCAATTACTACAGGAGTGGGTTTTGGA
>CAZDFM010000607.1:0-2178 GCA_964504465.1 uncultured Pseudobdellovibrionaceae bacterium
GGCGTACTTAAGCCTGTAGGCGAAAGAATCACTGAAGACGCACTTGTTCAGTGGCTTGAAGCTAAATTTTTGGGTGGAAAAGACAGCGATCATATTCCAAGCGATACTACAACTGTTCAAGGTGAAGCTTTACTTGCAAACTTAAACCAATTTTTAACTCGTGGGATTGACGCTAACTCATCTTTCCCTCGTCTTGGTAAAGCGGCGCTTGCAGTGATCTTCGTCGCCGACGAAAATGACGTTTGTTATGACTATAATAAAGGCTTTAACGGCAAGTTCTATAAACCACGTTTTAAAGGTAACACTTCAAAACCTAATAACGGCGGAATCGAACTTGACGGAGTTTTACGTGATGCTCCTGAACACAACGCCTACGTATCTTCAGTTTGTAAATCAAACGGTCAACCCGTAGACGCTGAACTCTTGAGCCAGTCGCTCAGAGCTTTGTATCCTGAAAATCAAAGAATGCCGGTTATCGTTTCGGGAATCTTGTATCCAAACAACCAGATGCTTGAAGACGGCGGAAAATACACAAAAGATAATGAAATGGGTCTTGGATACTTAGAACTCATTCAAGAATTTGGTGGCGAAGTCGCAAGTCTCGCAGGCGATGACTACGGTCAAGATTTAGCGATCCTTGGAAGCTTCTCTGGATTTAAAATGAGCGGTGGCGACAACGTGATCCCACTTACTTCACAAGGTCGCCCGATCGATGTCGACTCCATTGAAGGTGTACGCGTAGAAGTAATCGTCGGCGGCGAAAAGCATATCATTTCATCTGACAACTACTACACTTCTCAGTCACAAGGCCGAGGTGTAATCGTAATCAAACGCGAAGTTCTAGAAGACCTAGGCGTTGCAAAAGGCGATCAGATCAAGGTTTTCTACACGATGAAGTAAAAGGTTCTAAAAGGTACCAGCTTCTTTTTTTGCGTCCCACCGTGTCAGCGCCGCTTCTGCGGCGCTGACACGTTGGGACGCAAAAAAAGAAGCTGGAACCTTTTAGCGGATGATTTCGAATTCTACGCGGCGGTTGATTTGGCGGCCTTGGTAGTTTCCGTTGTCGGCAATCGGGTCGCGTTCTCCGCGGCCTACGGCTCGGATGCGGTTGGCCGGGATTCCGTTTTCGATAAAGACTTGTCTTACCGAGTTGGCTCTTCGCTGACTTAAGCTTAAGTTATAAGCGTCAGAGCCCACCGAATCGGTATGTCCTTCGATGATAAATTGGCGAAAGCCTGGTGGTTGTTTTAGGTAATCTGCAAAACGCTCAAGCGACTCACGAAATGAATCTTCGACTTCGTCTGAATCGAATTTGAAGAGTACGTCGCGCGCAACAAAGGTCTCACGTGGACGAGGACTTCCGGCAAAGGGATCTGCATCTTGGATGTCCATCATGGCGTCTAAAGGTTGTTGTTCAACTCTCACGATCATCTCTTTGTTTTTTGAGAACAACGGCCCAATGGCCCAGTTGATCCCTGTGTAAACGCGCCAGTCGGGCGATGAAGTTCCTTGAAAGATTTCGGTCGCGCCGCCGGCGTGGAACGCTAAGGATGCGGTAATATCGGTTTTGATACCCAATAAGAACTCAGCACTTGAAGTGTCACGGTCTGAAACTGTTTCTTGTTCGTCGACTGGGGCTGAACCAAAAACTTCACCGATAAGTTTGGTGTCGAGGCTCGTAAACAAATAACTCATGGCAACCGACCCGATGTACTGATCGTCCATGGGTTGAACCGGAATCCCCACAATGGGCTCTCCTGGTTCACGAATGCGGTAACCGATGTTTGCTGCCATAGCGACTTTTTCGTAGGTGACATCACCCACTAGTTCAACGGTGTAGGTTGGGCCTGGTTCCGTCCCGGTAAAGGGGCTATCTTCTGTTTGCGCCAAGTTCAAAGTTCCTACAACGGCAATCCCCTGATCTTTATCGCCTGCCATACGCACTTTGGTGTTAAAGCGGAATTCCGTGATCCCATTTTGAGCGAACTCGCCTCTAAACGCGTTGATGTCAGAGTCCACTTCTTGCGAAACCAAAAATGGAAAGCTCACTCCAAAATCCCAATTGCTCATGATACCGACGCCAAAGTTGAGATCGGCTGAAAGAAGCGAGTCTGCAAAGTTTGTTCGGGTTCCTGTCGTCACGTCTTCGTAGTTGGGAAGCGAGTTGACCGCGTAGTT
>CAZDFM010000608.1:0-1291 GCA_964504465.1 uncultured Pseudobdellovibrionaceae bacterium
GACACAACCGCAACTGTCCCTGCAGAGCCCGGAGACGCTAACATCCCTGGTAGCTCAAAAAATGATGAGCTGGGAAGTCGAACTCAATTACCCGAAGGTTTTCAGAAATTCGAAGATGAAAGACTCGCTTTTGAGATTTCAACAAAAGGGATGGGCCTAAAAGATATAGTCTTAAAGGACTATACGAATCGTGCAGGACAACCCATTAAATTTGAGCGTATAGACGGCCGACTTCCGTTTGCGACACATCTGACCGGACATCCTGAAGCGCTTGATTTCACAATCGAGAAGCTAAGCGAGAATCACTTCGTTGGAAAAGCCCAATACGGAGATCTTACGATTACAAAGTCGATGGAGATCAATTCCGAAAAATATCTTCTTACGACAAAAGTAGGAGTGTCAGGAGCGGGGACCGCATTTTTGGGGACCACTACTTATATGACTATTCCTATGGTTGAGCAGGAAAAATCGAGCTTTTTACTTCCGCAATTTGAAAAACAAGATTTCTTAGTTATTTCTGGAGGTTCTGAGGAGCGACTTCATATAACTGCAGAAGAGGCAGTCGAAGAGAATTTTTCAAAAGTCAGCATTGCAGCGGTTGGCGATCAATATTTTACCCAAGCAATTGTGGACCGATCAGACATCATTCCTGATATTAAAACTCGTTCGTCAGTTGAGAAAAAAATCGCATGGGCTGAGTTAAATCACCCTTCACTTGGTAAAAGCGATGGATTTGCAATTTCTTACGACGCTTTTGTAGGCCCTAAATATCTTAATTTATTGGAAAGCGTTGATGAAGACCTAGCTGATCTTATCGACTACGGAATGTTTAGCTGGCTTGCCAAAAAAATTCTTTTCTTTCTAAAATGGTTTCACGAGCTGGTTGGTAACTGGGGTGTTGCGATCATTCTTCTCACTGTCTTCGTTAGACTTTTGGTTATGCCGCTTTATCTCATGTCTTATAAATCAATGAACAAGATGAAGGCTATTCAGCCCAAGATCCAAGCTCTTAGAGAGCGCTTTAAAGATGATCCTCCTCGCATGAATCAAGAGATGATGGCGCTTATGCGAGACAATAAAGTAAACCCCGTAGGTGGCTGTTTACCGATGTTGCTTCAGTTTCCAGTGTTTATCGCTCTCTATCAGGTGTTGGGACAAAGTATTGAGCTTTATCAGGTGCCTTTTGCCGGCTGGATTCATGATTTGAGTCTAAAAGATCCTTATTATGTTTTCCCTGTATTGATGGGCGTTTCAATGTTTGTACAACAAAAGATTACGCCAACAACCATGG
>CAZDFM010000608.1:1301-2171 GCA_964504465.1 uncultured Pseudobdellovibrionaceae bacterium
GTTACTCTTTGTGTTTTTTATGCTGTCAGTTCCGAGTGGTTTAGCAATTTATATGTTTGTGAGTGCGCTTCTCGGGATCCTTCAGCAATTATATTTTATGCGTGGTGATGATAAAACATTAGTTCCTGCAAAATAGCAGAAAATTTTAGGCCATTTTATTATAGGAGAAAGTATGGCGGGTTTTTTAGGAAAGTTATTTGGTGGTAAGAAAAAAGAAGAAACAGGTTCTTCTCCAGCGATCATGTTAATTGAAGACATCATTGCCGGAGTTTTTGAGAAAGGGAATTTCAACCTGTCGTTTGATCTTGAAATCAGTGAAGATCAAAAAGATGTTCGCGTAGAAATCTTTGGCGAAGATGAAGAAATCTTAAAAGCGCGTGATGGTCAGCTCCTCGATTCTATTCAGCTACTCGTAAAAAGAGTGCTTCAGCACCAACTTCCAGACGATAAGTTAAACCTAACAATTGATTGTGACGGTTTCCGTGAGCAGGCCAACGATGAATTAATTGAATTAGCCGAGAAGCTAAAAGGCATTGCTTTAAGCAAAGGAAAGTCAGTTTATTTCCGCGCTCTTCCTCCTAAAGACCGTAAAGTGATTCACCAGTATCTCGCTGAAGATGGCCGAGTAAAAAGCCGGTCAATCGGCGACGGTCATTATAAAAAAATAAAAATCTATCCGGTTAAAGGACCTGGGGAAGAAAGCGCCCCTGCTCAGTAACTATGTTCTCCTTTGAGAGAGATAACGATACAATCTGTGCCATCGCGACTGCTCCTGGGTCCGGTGGCATTGCAGTTTTAAGACTGAGCGGTGAACAAGCCCTTGTGATTGCTCGTCGAGTCTGCAAGTTTCTTCCCGGCGAGATCGAATCG
>CAZDFM010000609.1:0-2171 GCA_964504465.1 uncultured Pseudobdellovibrionaceae bacterium
CCGCTATGCACCCGACGCGCACAACGGTCGACTACACCCTGACGATTGGACAAACGATCGAAGTAACTGAAATCATCACTGAAGGCAGTGGAAAGATGAGTTGTTACGATTACGATAAAGCCTGGGAAGCGAAAGATCCCGTTCCAGGAAAAGTCTATCACCGAAAAATCATAACCTCTCAGCTTCCAAGCATCGAGAACTCTCCGATGTCATGCGGTGAAGACTCGAGTGTTTTTAACTATGAGAAGTATACATTTGCTGACGGAAAGATCGCACATCACAGTCAGTTTGAAGTGTTAGAGTTTAACGACTAATTTTTTGCAACAAATTTTAATTTTGAAAAGCCTGGAGACATCTCTGGGCTTTATTTTATCCTCCTCGTATTGCAGCCCAACAGCTATACGTTGGGGGCGAATTCAAATGCTTCTCGTATCCAATCGGTCAGCGGCTCTTCGACTTGATCAGCATGGACGAGTTTAAACATATTCGAGTACTTCTCGGATTTGCTGGTGCCGAGAACTGCTTTTAAACCTTCGATTTTTCGAGGGAGAAAAATCCAGACCTCGATGTATTTCTTTTTAGGACGCACAAAGAAGTAACAGATCTTTTTCGAAAACATAATGGCCTGAGGTGAAGCGTAAATTCGCTGCGGCCCGAGCTCGACGGCAAAAGCACGAAGTTTATCCCACGCATCACGGAGTTCTTCCTCCAGTCCGTCGACGAGTTCAGTTTCGCTCACACCCCAGTCGTGGGGAATTTTTGACGGAGCCTTCTTAGCTGGTCTTTTAGCAGGTTTTCTAACAGCCTTTTTAGCCGCATTCTTTGCTGCTTTCTTCGCTGATTTCTTCGCTGATTTCTTCGCTGATTTCTTCGCTGATTTCTTCGCTGATTTCTTGCCGCGGGAAACGGACTTTTTCATTTTCTTTTTCACGAAAAGATCATAGTCGTTTTCTTTGCTGCGAATCAAGCGATTCAGAGCTAAAGGCCCGGCGGCAATGGCTAAAATTTAACATTTCTGTAGGCGCGAACATGGTAAAAATAAGGGATGAAAACGGGAGCTTCGAAAAAGACGAAAACCCAAAATCCGAGGTTTTTTACCTTAGGTCACTCGAATCGTTCGATTGAAGAATTCGTTGAGCTTCTCAAAAAACAAAAACTAAAACTCCTGATAGATGTCAGAAAAATCCCGAAGTCGAGGCATAATCCTCAGTTCTGGGGTGATAAATTGGAAGCGAGTTTAAAAAAAGAGAATATCGAGTATCTCTATATTCCTGAACTTGGAGGACGGCGGCCCCAACGCAAAGATTCGGTCAACACGGGCTGGAGAAATGCTTCGTTTAAGGCTTATGCCGATCACCTTCAGTCCGATGAGTTTAAAAAAGGTTTTAAGAAGCTTGTGAGTTTATCTCGAAGAAAAAAACTCGCAATCATGTGTGCCGAGGCTGTGCCCTGGCGGTGCCATCGAAGGCTTATCTCGGATGTGCTGTTGGTGCATGGTCACTCTGTGTTGGACATTTTCAGTAAGACAGTGGTTAAGCCACATGAACTCACTCCCTTCGCGAAGGTGAACAAGAAACAAAAAAGTATCACTTATCCGGCTTCGAAAATGACGAAGGCTTCATCATGAAGCTGGAGAAGTTGTTAGAGGACATTCGGGCCTGCACACACTGTAAAGCACATTTACCGCTTGGACCTCGACCCGTAGTGCAAGCGCATCCAGAAGCGAGACTGGTTATTATTGGCCAAGCTCCTGGTCTAAAAGTTCACGAGACAGGTGTCCCCTGGCATGATGCTAGCGGCGAACGATTAAGAGAGTGGCTTGCAATTCCTAAAGAGACTTTTTATGACCCAAAGAAAATTGCGATCGTGCCAATCGGCTTTTGTTATCCCGGAAAAGGGGAGCGCGGCGATCAACCCCCTCGTAAAGAGTGTCAGCCTCTGTGGCATGCTCCAATTTTTGATTTATTGCCAAACCGTAAGCTCACACTTTTAATTGGAAGTTATGCTCAAGCGGTTTACTTAGAAAAACGCCGCAAATCTTCACTGACTGAAACCATTCGCGCTTGGAGAGAGTATCTACCGGAATATTTGCCGCTCCCGCATCCATCTCCTTTAAACAACATATGGCTGCATAAGAATCCATGGTTTAAGTCGGAAGTGCTTGTGGAGCT
>CAZDFM010000610.1:0-2167 GCA_964504465.1 uncultured Pseudobdellovibrionaceae bacterium
TTTCAGGGCCTGTCAGGGGATTGAGAATTTTCAATCCCAGTGCGAGCAAATTTGCACGACGGCAAATGTTGGCTAACGGGAGCCGGTACTCTCTTGTAATGTCACCGACCTTTAACTGAGAAAAGCTCTGAGCGATCAGTTGCCCATTGCCTTCGCGCAGGTGACCTTCACAAGCTTCTATGAGACGAGTGAATTCGTTCATACTACCAGGCCGACACGCAATCTAAGTTAGAATTAATGCTAACGCTTGGTGAATTATAGGTCACAGTACAGGTTTCAGTTCCGTTGATTGCATCAAAAGTATAGACCGCTGATCCAGTTGAGCCCGAAAAACTTTTACCATTTGGAAAGTTTGGAGCTTTATCTAAATCCATTAAGAGTTCGGTACCATCCTGAGAAAGAGTGGCAACATAGTGCGGGTTATAAGCTTCGTCGAAACCTTCTTTTAGCACAAACTTGAGATTTCCAGGACCAGTGCATACAAACATAACTTCAGCAGGCCGCAATGGTGTGACGGGCATATCGGTTTCGAAAATTCTTTGGTCGTAAAGATATAGGTCAAATGGGTTTTCTTGAAGTTCAGAATAATGTTTTGAAACATTCGGCTCACTAAGATCAATTAAGGTTGCACTGATGTCCAAACAATCTAGGCGTTCTAAACTTGCACTCGTCTCGTTGATAGTAACGAAACGGCTCTTAATTGTTGAGCCATCAGTGCAGAGCCCGTTGGTCCACCATTTAGAAACATAAACTTTACCGCCGTAGCCAGTTCCGTTTCCTTGCAATGGGGCCGGGTTCTTTTTTGATTTGGACGAAGATGGCGAATCAGATTCAAAATTAATCTGCGAGCAGTTTTGAAACGGCAAAAGCAGAGCTGTGAGCCCCAGTATTATCAAAAAGTTCTTTTTAAATAGTGCCATCATCTACCCCTATTTTAGACTTGTCCGATGCAAACCTTGTCGTAAATTCTTTTTCGATCTCAAATTGGGATCGATTAGAACCTCAGGTCAGCTTTAGGGACGCGGGCCGAAAAAGTCTCTACTTCTGTCTCGGTCATTGCCCTTCATTTCCCAATGAGTTTTTAAAAAATAAACAGATTTAAACTCATACCCCTCGGTGAACTAACAATAGGATATGTTTTTGGGGCGAATCTGATAACTTAGATTATTGGGCCGGCTCAGAATGAGAATTTTGTTTCTTAAAACCTGCAGTCCTGTAGATATTTGAAACTTTTATTTGATCGCGTGAAACGGAATCTGAGCATTGCTCTTTTGAATAAATCGACCATGAACCTTTAAGGGAATAATTCCGCGGTAGCGAGATTCGAATTCGCCAATTGTCATGGGCCATTCGCTGTTGCGACCATTGTGGCTATAGGTGTCTTGTAAGATGACTTCTAAAACTTTTCCTGAAATGTCTGCGCGGTAGCCAATGAGCCTTGCGACATGCCGCGAATGCCCCTTTGCTTCGGTTGAGGTGTCGAGCAGCACTAAGGCGTATTGATCTTTGTCGACTAAACTTTTAAGCGATGCCGACAAATCACGGGTCAATTTGCTTGAGGTAATTTGATCGTAAAGAACTTCGACTTCGTCTAAATGAAAAACCACGTCTGAGTTGAGAGAACTGCTAAATTCACCTTGTAGTACATTTCCGAGATAGTAGCGAGTAGCTGCTAAAATTTTCGAATCTGAATATCGGTGCTGAAGCGAAAGCGACACGAGATTTTGTGCGGTCGACATTGTTCTTAAGACTCCGTCGTAGGCATCACGTCGTCCAGCTTTGAATAAAGGCAGATCAATATTTTTTAACGCCTTAATCACTTCAACTGGTGAGCCAATGTCGACTAAATGTAAAGCCGTTTGCGGACTTACGGGGCCAAGTCTTGTATCTAAAAAGCTTTTTGTTCGTTCATTGAGTAGGACCGCGGTCGGAACCGCGCGCGCCACATGTAAATCGCGAAGAGGGGAGGCGTCCAATTCTTTTCGCTGCAAAGCCAAGATATGATCTTGAATCACTCCCACCACACTATCAAAATAGCAGGTTGCATAGCTCTGCCGAATCATCGGGGAACGAGCCGCAAATGAAGTATAAACGGGAGCTGTAAAGTTAGCGTCTAATAAAGAAGCGCACTGGCCTTTTGTTGCGGAATTTTTTTCGGGAGCTAAAA
>CAZDFM010000611.1:0-2163 GCA_964504465.1 uncultured Pseudobdellovibrionaceae bacterium
AGTCTTTAAGTGATTGGCCAGCTAAGCGCGCAGGCATACAAATATTTTCGTAAGCCGAAAACTCCGCAAGCAGATGGTGAAACTGAAAAACAAAACCTAAAGTCTGATTTCTAAAACGCGCAAGTTCTTCATCGGGTTTCTTAAATAGCTCTTCGCCTTCAAACAGTACTTCACCCGACGTCGGACGATCCAAAGTTCCTAAAATATGCAGCAGCGTACTTTTGCCCGCGCCCGATGCGCCCAAGATACAGATCGCTTCACCTTGTCGAATTTCGACGTTAATCCCTTTTAAGATCTCAAGCTGACTACTTCCCTGCTTGTAGGCTTTACGAATATTCCTTACTTCGAGTAGCGCGGGCCCCCGATGCTGTGGGTACATCGAAGAGCCATAAGGATTGTACGGAGTATTAATCATAGCGCAGTCCTTCTGCCGGAGGCAGCCTTGAGCCTTTAATCGCAGGAGCCAATGTCGCCACTAAACAGATGAGCATCGACACCGCTAAAATCATCAGTGTATCCAGAAAACGAATCTGAAAGTTAATATGATCTACTTTATAAATTGAACCTAAAATAAAACCGTATTCACGCTGTGAATATTCGAAAATCAGACACATGATGTAACCGAGGAATACGCCGAGTAGCGATCCGGCAGCACCCATTAATAAGCCCCAAAAGATAAAAATTTGGCGAATCTCTTTTGACGACGCTCCCAAAGTTTTAAGTGTGCTGATATCGCGAAAACGTCTTACGACCGACACAAAAAGTGTGGCTGACACATTAAAACAAGCGGCGATCACAATGATCAAAAGGACAAAGAAAATAATCATTTTCTCAAGAGCTGCAGCCTCAAAGAGATTGCGATTATAATCGCGCCAAGTGTCGACCTGGTAAGTTAAAGGATTGTCAGATAAAATTTTAATTTTTGCATCGAGCGGCGTTTGATTGTCTTTAAACTTATACCGCATTCCTGTAATTCTGCGTCCGACCTCTCCAAAGCTTTGTGCAGACGCCAAGTCAGTTAACATATAGCGGGTGTCAAATTCAAAGTGTCCAAAGTGGACGACTCCGCGCACTTCAAAGCGCGAAATTTTAGAGCGAAAATCCGAGGCGTTCGCTCCCTCTGAAACTGGGATCACCAAGCGAATGAGATCGCCGATCTTAAGACCCGAGGCTTCAAACAGTTCTTTTCCGACTACAATCCCGGCCACCCCATCTCGAGGAGACAAATCGAACTCACCTGCAACGATGAGATTTTTGAGTCCCGTCACTTTAAGGATGCGTTCACTGTCAACACCCTCAACCACGACACCGTGAACGTTTCCTTTTTCGGCATAGACGGCTTTTAAATTTAAAAAGGGAGACGAGGCCACAACCTGACCCTCGAGCAGCGGACCGATTTCTTCTTCAATGACTTCTGCGGTAAATGTTCCGGACTTCATCACACTCATGTGGCCAAGTACATCGATCACAGTTTTTTCAAGTGTCGACATGAAGCCGCTCACAACTGCCATCGCCACGACCAGACAGGCCACGCCAAGCATCATCCCAATTAGACTAAGCAAGGTCGAGGGAGATCGCCACTGTTTGCCTTTCAGCATATATCTCCACACCAGCCAAAATCGATACACTAGGCGTCCTTACTTTTAGCTTGAAGCACCTGGTCTCTGAGGTAGGCCTGAATAAAGCTACTCAAATCCCCGCCCAAGACTGCAGAGGGGTTACCCGATTCGTGATCGGTTCGATGGTCTTTTACTAACTGATAGGGATGCAGAACATAGGACCTAATTTGCGATCCCCATTCGTTGGCTTTCTTTTCACCCGCGATTGCGGCCTTTTCTTTTTCTAAGCGTTCGCGTTCAAGTTCATAAAGTGCTGACTTTAACATCTTCATGGCCTGATCACGATTGGAGTGTTGGCTTCGTTGGTTTTGGCACTGAACCACAATTCCTGTTGGAATATGAGTGATTCGAATCGCTGAGTCGGTTTTGTTTACGTGCTGTCCACCAGCTCCGCTTGAGCGATAGGTGTCGACCCGAATTTCTTCATCTTTAACTTCGATATCTATATTTTCATCGACGTCGGGCCAAACAAGGACAGAGGCAAACGAGGTGTGCCTTCGAGCGTTTGAATCAAACGGGCTGATTCTCACGAGTCGATGAACAC
>CAZDFM010000612.1:0-2163 GCA_964504465.1 uncultured Pseudobdellovibrionaceae bacterium
TAGGTAAGGTGCGAGTGGATGCCCCACACGAACTGCGGCTCCACGCTTCGTCTCTTTATATTCAATTACATCCCGGCGACTCTGGAACAATTCAAAGCCGGTCGACCACTCCGTCTCCATAAAGTACGGCTCAGTAAATTTTAAACTAAAGAGCTCTTGGCGTTTTGCTAAGTCCACCGAGGCCTGAAGTCTCTGACCTTTACCCAAGAAGTTCGTCTGACTGACTTGCCCGTTAAATACAAAGCCCTGATAACTCGAGTAGCCCGCACCTACCTGAATGGTTCCGGTGTTACGCTCTTTCACCACGATGTCGATATCCATGAGGTCGTTTCGGCCCGCAGGAGTCTTGGTGTTGAAGTTCACTTCTTCAAAGTATCCAAGCCGTTTTACTCGCGCCAAAGACTCACGCTTACGAGTCTCATTATAAAGCTCGCCTTCGCGGATACGAAGTTCGCGGCGAACTACTTTGTCACGTGTTTTAGAATTGCCCGTTACATTGATTTTACCGAGATAAACTTTATTGCCTTTGTCGATTTCGAAAGTGATGTCAATTTCGCGATCTTTTTCGCGCTCACGTGTGCGGGGAATGATGTTGGCAAAGGCATAACCAAGATCACCGTACTTTGCTTGAAGTGTGCGGAGATCTTCTTGAAGAGTGTCGTAAACAAAAATTCCCGATTCGTCGATTTTTACACTCTCAAATAATTCTTCGCGAGAAAAAAGCAAGTCGCCCGCAAAGTCCACAGTTCCTACATTGAACTGTTCGCCTTCATCAATACGGATTGTAATGTAAATACCTTTTTTATCGGGAGTTACATAAACCTGAGGCCGATCAATCTTAACTTTGACATAACCTTCGTTAAAATAAAGATAGTTAAGGATCTGCAAATCACGATCAAAAGCTTCTTGTTTGTAAGAACCAGAACCCGAAATAAAGCTAAAGTAATCGCCTTCTTTCGTCATCAAACGATCTTTAAGTTTGTTCGAGCCTAATTTTTGGTTACCTAAGAAGGTCAGGCGCTTAACTTTAACTTTGTCGTTTTCTGCAATGTCGATAATCAGTTTGACGTTATCAGAATTAGGAATCGGCTCGGTACGGTGCTGAATACGAGCTAGAAAGTAGCCTTTTTCTTCGTAAAGCTTTTGGAGCTTTTCGATCGACTCTTGAACTTTAGTCAAATTTAAAATCTCGTAGGCCTTTAAGCCCGAAGTCTCAGCCATCTCTTCGTCTTCGATTTCGCTATTGCCTACATATTCGATTTCGCCGATAGAAGGTTTTTCAACCACAATATAAGTAAGACTTAAATCTTTGCCACCTGTTGCATCCACTTTAACGTCGTAAAAGTAACCAAGATCAAAGAGCGCCTGTAAGTCTTGACGGATTCGAACTGGATCATAAACGTCGCCAGGTTTAGTAATCAATTTCGAGCGAATCGCATCGGCTTCGATTTTTTTATTACCTTGAACGAGAATTTCTTTGATGACTGCGCCGCTTGAAACTTCGCTGCCTGTTTTTGTAGCTGGTTTAGAGGCATTTCGCGAAGCCGAGGTGGGTCTTTTTGCTGCTCGTTGCGCGGGGTCGCGCTCCACGGACTCAACCGCCCTTACACTAAGGGGCAAAGACAAAAACAAGAATCCTACGAGAGGAAGCATCCATCTCATTTGCTGAGTCACTCGTGATAAGATCAATGTCGAAATTCCTGAGTCGTTTTAAGTACTTAAATTGATTCGGCCAAAGACTAGCCCGAAAACTAGAACTTGTCAAAAAATCTCGCCTTTGACTTTAGCCTTTTATGAGGCGCGGAGCGTTCAATTTTCGAGGCTCTAGCTGAGCCACTGCCCGTCGGTCATGCGGAGTTGACGTGGAAACCGATTCGCAAAATCTCGATCGTGGGTCACCACAACTAACGTGAGTTTCATTTCTCGTTGAAGATCAAAAAACAGCTGCTGAATTTTTCGAGAGTTTTCTAAATCCAAATTTCCAGTGGGCTCATCTGCCATTAAAATTTTAGGATTGTTCATAAGAGCTCGAGCTATGGCCACGCGTTGCTGCTCTCCGCCGCTTAACTCCGACGGAAAATGATGCTTTCGGCTCGTGAGCCCCATAAAGGCAATCAGCTCATCTGTTCTTTTGCGGCAGTCTTTAAGTGATTGGCCAGCTAA
>CAZDFM010000613.1:0-2155 GCA_964504465.1 uncultured Pseudobdellovibrionaceae bacterium
ATGTGACTCCGATTGTGACCAAAAATGAGAGAGCCAGAATTTTTAAGGCTGGATGCTTTTGTACGAAATCTGAAATATGGCCCGCAAAAGCCAAAACCAAAACAAAAGACGCGATTACTGCCGCGTAAATCACCATCAAGTTGTCTGTGAGTCCAACCGCGGTAATGACTGAGTCGATTGAAAACACGATATCGAGTAAAACAATCTGCGAAATAACCGAGCTAAAGGTGGCGTAGGCAGGTTTGACAGCAGCATCGCTTTTAAAACCTTCAACCGCGTGATGAATTTCTTTAACGGCTTTGTAAAGTAAGAATCCACCTCCCAAAAGTAAGATTATAGACTTCCACGAGAACTGCCCGATCACAGGATCAGAAAGTTTTAAAATAAGTGAGGCGCCAAGTAAAAGAATGCAGCGGACAATTAAAGCTAAGCCTAGTCCACCAAAGCGTGCTTTCCTGCGGAGCTCTGGCGGAAGTCGGTCGGAAAGAATTGAGATCAGGAGAATGTTGTCGATACCTAAAACAACTTCAAGACCCACAAGAAGTGAAAAGGTTGCGATTAAGTTGATATCCATCGAGGTTCTCCGAGCTTTAAGGTTCCAACGGTTTTAGCGGCAAAGTGAATCCAAATCCAGCTGTTTTTCTCTGTTTGAGACAGTTCGAAGTGTCAAACAACTTCGTAATTACGAAGAGCTAGACAAAAAAGCCCTCTTTACCTGCAATGAACTTAGTTTTAAAAGACCCCGAATTTGCAATCTAATGAGGTGTCTCCGGGGGAACTATGTCTCTATTAAAATATTGGGTTAAGCCGGCACTTTTCGCCATGGTTGCTTTAAGTCTCTTATTAGGGGCTTTTAATAACTGTCAAAACTCCCAAGGAAACCCCAATAGTTTCGCAACCGGCGTCGCTATTTCTGAAGAAGTTTGCACCCAACAGATCCAGTATTTTTTTAACCCACAGACTCAAATCAGCATGTACGCTGGCGACGGATGCGAAGCAAGATTACTAAAGTCCAAAGGCTTTGTAGAAGTGAGTGCCAGCTTTGCTGCTGCCATAAACATCGACGGCGAAGATTTGATGTGGGTCGAACTCAAAGTCCCCTCTACCGACGAAGCCTGCACTGCGAATTTCGAAATTATGCTTCATGAAGACCTAGGCCTTTGTGCTGAAGCTCGAAATGGCTGCGAAATAAATTACGCTGAATTCTTGGGTTTTACGAGCGACTATGCTTCTGCCTGCCCGCCTAAAAACTAAAAGTCCCTTTAATTTTTGATTGATAAGAATTACCATAAATAATGACCCGACTTGCGACGACTTCTCGATTTGTTCTAATCTCATTTTTAGTTTTCTTTGTCGCATCGGTTTTGGCCGATCCCCCTACTTATTATTTAGTCGAACGGGTCGTTGACGGAGATACAATTGTTTTAGTCGGGGTTGGTAAAGTAAGACTTCTCGGAGTCGACACGCCCGAAACCAAAGATCCCCGAAAGCCCGTGCAGTATTTTGGCAAAGAGGCGAGCGCATTCACCAAAAAACTTCTGGAAGGTAAAAAAGTTCGACTTGAAGGCGAGCCTAACAAAGTCGACTTCTTCAAAAGAACTTTAGCTTATGTTTATTTAGAAGATGGAACTTTTGCGAATCAATTGATTATCGAGCAAGGCTACGGACACGCTTATACAAAATATCCGTTTTCGCGCATGGAGGCGTTTCGAAAGTATGAACGCACAGCTCGGGAGAACAAACGTGGACTGTGGGCTGATGATGCGCTTCGAACTCCTTCTTATGAACCAACTCTTGCTCCGACCAGCAAAGCTCGGTCTAAAGCACTTCAAGCCCCTCAAGGTGTCATTCAAAATCGGGCACAATGTGTCGAGAAGAAATGTTCAGAAATTAAAACCTGCGAAGAAGCGAAGTTTCTTTTAAAGACCTGTGGCTATCAGAAGCTTGATAAAGATAAGAATGGGATTCCTTGCGAAAGTTTGTGTCGCTAGCCTATACACTCGCGGGCTGGCGCAGCTCTAAGCAGGTCACTTCGGGGGTAGTCCCAAGCCTCATCGGAGGTCCCCATGATCCGGTCCCTGGGCTCACGTAAATCCACATATCTTCGTGTTTCATAAGACCAATGTAATACTGGTGAAAAAGCTTAGCGATATAG
>CAZDFM010000614.1:0-2150 GCA_964504465.1 uncultured Pseudobdellovibrionaceae bacterium
ATGTAAAATATTGGCGGGAGAACTCCCCGTCCTAAACCCCTATTAGAGATCGTTTACAGAATGTAAGAGGAGAACTAAAGCCCAGGCTCAGGCTTTGAATTTTTTACGAGCGAAGCATGGGGCAAAATGCTGTGGGGATGCCCAACGCCCTGCCCAAAACGAAAAAAGGTGTCAGCTTTGAACTGACACCTTCATATTTTGCCTCGGCCGAACCGAGTTCATTTCAAGATAACTTAGTTAGCGTAGTAGTAATACGAGTTAAGCTCGTTTTGCCAAGCTTGCCCGTACTCTCTTGCTTGAGCACATTCGCTGCCACCACCGAACATATCGAAAAGCGTTTTCTTACGGCACTTGCTCGAGTTTAAAATGCGGTCATAGTAGGCCACGTTTGCTTTTGCATCGGCGATCATTTGCTGTGTCACACCCGCTCGTATTTTGATTACGGGCTCGCGGCGTTGTGGCTGCTGGTTATAAGTTTGACCTTGGCCTTCGTAATTGTTGGTGTCAGTTGACCACTCATTGTCTAACTGAAAGCCTGGTTGCATTTGTCCGCCCCATGGCTGGCCACCGTTTGCATAAAGCAACTGATTTGCTTTAGTCACGGGTGTGTGCTCAAGAGAGTTATTAATAGGCGTTGGAGGTAGGTCGGCGCTTCGGTGCTTCATATAATCAACAACTGCTTGTGCGTCGCCTTTCACTTTAACGTTTCCAGATAAACAGTCTTCATCGATCACATCGTGATAACCGCCACCCACATATTGAACACGGCGTTTATCGCCTTTTTTCTTAGTTACGATTTCGCAATCTACTACGTCTTGAGTGTAGTTTGCGCTAAACACTCGCGCTTTGTAGTAAGAGTTTTCTTTAGGCATCGGGTGTTCAAGCTGAGTATAAGCAGCGTACTGAGGATAATCTCCTAAGTTATAAACAACGTGAGCTACAAGATTCGGTTGAACGCCGTCATTTAAAATCGCATCTAAAATATAAAGATCCATATCTCTTACGCGGATACAGCCGTGAGATACAAAACCACGAGTGAGTTCAGAATCAATTTGATAATGCATTCCAATTGCCAAGTACCTGCTGCCGTTTAAATAAAGCGCAAGAAACGGACGGCCTCGGTAGTAGCTTGGATTTACACGAGAGCGAGTGTTAGGCATCGCATCTCCAGTTACGCTTACACTTTGCATCGTTGAGTTAGGGAATTCATCAGTTTGTAGCTTCACTGATCCATCCATCCCGTTTTCAGTTTGGATAATGAATCCACCTACACCAATCGGAAAAACGCGGCGAAGACCGTAGTTTTCGTCTTCTAAGATCACTTTACGATCAAGCAAATCTCCTAAGACTTTAAACCTGGTGTTGGCGAGCGGGATATCTTGATCGAAGTTTACAACTTTCACCATGTCACGAAGTGAACCGTCCGAATATTTCCAATCCACTACAACACTTAGTCTTCTAAAGTAATATTGGTTCGTAACATTCGAAGTGTCACGATTACGGTCATGAATAAAAAGAGCCAGATCTAAACGGTAAGCCGGCTTGATTTTTCTTTCTCTGTCTGTAAGACGAATCTGGATCGCATTTTCTAAGGTCACACCTAAAACCGCATTCACGCGAGTTCCGATGTTGTCCTCGGTTGTTGAAGGAATGAAACGGTTTTTCGCTTCATTAACTTCTCCGCGAGGGCCTTTTGCTCCCGCTTCATCAAAGTCAATATGGTCATTGCCTTCAACAATTTGCCCGCCGACGATGGGACCCACAAAACGGCCAGGAGCTTCTTTCATGGCCATAACAATTCGGCCTGAAGAACCTTTGAGTTCGGTTTCATACTTATTCAAATCACGAATGTCGACATGACGGAGACTATTTAAAAGTGCCGTAACCTCAGGGTCAGCTACGTTTTCGCCACGCGACTCCTGACCTAATATCTTGGTTTCGATTTCGGTAAGAAGGTCTTGTGAGATCTGAGCCTGAGAGGCCCATGACATCGCCGATAGCATTAATATAGATAGAGGTTTAATAAAACGCACGGTGGTCTCCTGGGTTTCTTTGGTTCCAACTGGAATAAAAGCAAAGCTCTGGCCAGCTAAAAAAGCCCAAGGATTTCGGTCAGATCGAATATACATGGTAAAGACTACAATTTAGTC
>CAZDFM010000615.1:0-2138 GCA_964504465.1 uncultured Pseudobdellovibrionaceae bacterium
ATGCTAAGCTTTTTTCATGAAACACGCGCTTAAAGGTATTCTCGCTACGATTGTGGTCGCCGGTCTTATGGGACTCGGCTGGGTTCGATATAAAGACTTTTTGACTCAAGGTATGAAGCCAACTGAGGCCACGCTTATTCTCAACAAAATGGAAGCCGACGGCGTTACGCGCTTCGAGACTCAAGATATTAAGGGTAATCCCGTAAAGTTAGAGGACCTTAAAGACAAGGTCGTCATTATTAACTTTTGGGCCTCTTGGTGTGCACCTTGCGTAAAAGAGTTTCCTTCAATGATTCGGCTTCTTAAGCACTTTCCTGACAATATGGTGTTGCTCGCTTTTTCGCACGATAAGTCTCAAGAAGATCTGGATAGTTTTATCAACGCTTTTGAAGTTGAAAAGGTCCCTAACTTTGTCGTGCTTTGGGATAAAGACAGAAAGCTCGCAAAGGAGTTTGGAACTACGGTGCTTCCGGAATCCTTTATTTTAAGTCCAGGTTTGGTTTTAGAACGTAAAATCGTGGGTGTTGAAGAGTGGGATCAGCCCATGGCTCTTGAGTACTTCAAAAGCCTCACTGTTAAACGCCCTTAAGCTTAAAACTTTAAGCCTTTTAGAAGCTTTTTGCCTTCGTCTTCGAGCTTTTTTAGTTCTTTCTTTTGGCCTGAATTTTTTTGCTTCTTGAATTCGGCTTCGGCGGTTTTCTTGGCTTTTTCGACTTCGCCTTTTTTCGAATCAATTAGGCCATTGACCTGATTTTTGACTTTGTCGAATTCGGCGGTGAGTTTGGCTTTTTCAGCGCCAATTTTGTCGTCGATGAGCTTTTGGATTTTGGCCTTCGCTTCATTGATGCGAGTTTGGAGCTCAGCTTTGAAGCCCTTTGAGAGTTCGTCGCCCAGGTTTGAGTTCATCCCAATGTCGAGCTTTTGCCAAGTGCCGCCGGCACGTGCGTTGAGCGATACCATGGGGATTCCGGTCATAATATTAGTGATGATCTCTTTAACTAATTTTGATTTGGCATCGATGTCGTAGCCGATTTCGTTCATCTGATTATTAAGAGTTACATTAAGGGATTGGTTCTCTAAGTGGGCGTTGAAAACCGATGAGAGCCTTGCTCCGTTAATATAAAACTTAACGTCATTTGAGTCCGAAAGTTTCATTTTACCAATGGGGTATGAACCCACTTTGATCATGAGGTCTTCAATTGCGTTTTCGGTGGTGTGATCGACTGTAAGTACAGTTTCAAATCCCATGATTTGTTTTTTGGGGAAATCACCGGCAACCTTCGCGATGAGGGGCTTTCCGATGAGAGGCGGATCAGTAGTGACGTTTGTGATCTCTCCGCTTAAGCGCCCGCTGTACTCAGACTCGTTTGGTTCAGACGAAATCGCCGCACGTTTAAGCCAAAAAGTTGGATATCCCTTGGTAATTGGAAACTTGTAATTGGTGCCTTCGCCGCGAGGGGGAGGGATGATTTTGTTGGCGGCTTTTTCTTCGGCCGACTTTTTGGGTGGCATATATTCGCGGCCAATTGCCATATACTTTTGAAGCTCAATCAGTTTTGATTGAAACATTCCACCTAAGAGCTTTGTCGTAAAGTCTTTGGTGTTGATATCAGGGATCTTAAGACGTGCTTGAAGGTCTTTTAGATCTTGTTTAACGAGCTCGTCGAGACCTGCAATCTCGCGTGTGTAAAGTCCCACATCGCCTTTTAGGCTTCGGCCGGTTTCATCGACTAATTTAATTTTTTGATCGGCTTCTTTCAGAATTTTTTCAGCTTCTTTGAGAGAGGCTGCAAACTGAGCTGGATTTTTGCTGTCAAATTTTAGAGCTTTTAGACGGTTGCCTAAGGCTTCAATTTCTTTTCCGTGAGGAAGGTCGGCGATGCGTTTCTTCCAAAGGGCTTCTTTTTCTTTAAGTGCGGCTTCGAGCTCTTTAATTTTTATAGAGGCTTTGAGTTCGTTTTCGATATTTTTGAGCTGGTCTTCGGGATTTACTCCGTCGATGACGTTTGCCACGTCGCCTAGAATGTTTTGGTCGAAGTCTTCTTTAGTTTGAGAAAGAACTTGGTTTTCGAGTTTCTCAATGGCCGAAGGACCTTCAGATGGAGGAGAAGGAGGCACGACATAGCCAGGCTTTGCTC
>CAZDFM010000616.1:0-2137 GCA_964504465.1 uncultured Pseudobdellovibrionaceae bacterium
AATCGATCATTATCGTGATAGTTAATAATAATTAAAGATGTAGTTCTAAATGAGGGCACTGAAAAGACCTGCAGCGGCGTACAGTTTGAGTGTTGAGATCTATATTGCCGCCGCATAAGACCACGCTGGATTTAAGATCTTTAGAAACTAGTGCGAAAGAGGAAAACCTTTTTCGCGGGCTTTTTCGGCGACTGCGTCTTTGATGATGTTTTCGCTTGAGCTTGAGCGTTGGAAGATTTTGTTTTCGATCTTTTCGTTGCGAGAGGTGGCTGTCGTCGTTGAGCTTAGGCTTGTGGGGCCTGAAAAGCTGCTGCGCTCTTCACTTGCGTGGTCTGGCTTTGAAGTGGCCGATTTATTGAATTTGGGCCTAGCCAGATCCGACTCGGTAAAGTCAGGCTTTGAGAAGGTCGAGCCTAATTTGGATTTTGGGATATAGCGTGTGGGATCGACGTTTAATGTGTCGGTGATTTGTTTTAGCGTGTAGCGGATTTCTTTGAGTTCTTGCTGGAGCTCGGTATTTTGCGAGGCGATTTTGGCTGTCTTAAGGAACCAAGCCATCACTTCTCTTAAAACCAAAATAAAAGAAACCGCAAAAATCAGGGTTAAGGCGCCGATGATATAAGGAGCTTCGGGGTAAGACTGAAGGGTGTTCACGAGGCGATCAACGGTGTTTAAAAACTGCTCTAACATAACTTATTCCCAATCCTTTTAGGGCTTTGGCAGCCCTCGGTCTTTTTAATAACATGCGTCAAAATCGAAGGCTTGTCCAGCCGCACTGTCTAAAACTTAGATAGAGGCTGAAGATTTTTCAGAGCCTAAAGGCTTACCGCTTCTTCTTTCGTGGTCTGAAGGTCGCAATCGCCAGATAGGCGACTACAATCACCAGTGCCGCAATCAGACCCCACAACAGCTCTCGAGATAGACCCAAAACCTTCTTCTCAGGGTTAGCTTCGAGAGAGTCTAGATCTTGAGGAAAACCAACAGGAGAATTGTTGTTAAGTTCTTTGCGAGCTGCGATAGCTGAAAGCAATTCGTTGCTCGCAGAAAGCCGAATCGACTGAACGAGTTTGGCAAAGTCCGCACTGAACTGGGCTTGCTTGCCCTTTTCTGCAGAAATAGAAACTAACACCGCTAAACCTTGTTTTACGGTCGCAAGATACAATGAATAAAAGTCGGGGATTTCAGAGCTTAAATGCAAACCTTGAATCCAACGTTGGCTGTTGATGTCACGCGCTTGAACAGAAATAATTTTTGAAGGCTGTGGGATGTTTTTATTGTTTTGCAGAATGCGAGGTTTAGAGAGGTAGCTCTGGTAAGCTGCAAAGCTGTCTTCTGGACCTGCTTCTTTTGCCGAAAGCACGATCATCGCATCTCGCGCTTTAACGCCGTCGAGCGGTGTGCAGATCCACTCGTTCCCGGCTTGTTCACAACCCCAGGTATCGGGCAGTTCAAAAGTAATATAGTTATTCTTAAAAATTTTTGCGTCCGCCCACTGCGGAAAAGCAATCAGGACTGAAAGTAGAATTGAGAGAGTCAGTGTTGCCTTCATCAAGTTGCCTTACTTCCTTTTACTTTTTTTGGCTCCAGAAGATTTGCCTTTGGGCCCATTCATTTTGAGATAAAAGTAAATGCCGAGCGCCGCAATCAAAACGAGTAATCCTAAATAAGTCGTCGTCTTTCCGCCAAGAGAAGAATCTTCTTCGGGATAGATGTCAGAATTTATATCTGTCGGAAGGACATGTCCGATTGGCGCTGCTAAAGATTCGCCGTTGCTTCCGACTCGATTAGAGGGACGGTTTTCTAAGAGATCTCGAGAGGCCACAACTTTTAATGAAGTGATCGCTTTTAAAAAATCATTTGAATACTTAGTGTAGTGAGTTTGATGCGCACTAAAGGTCACAAGAATCGCAATACGTTCTTTAATAGTTGCAAGATAACGAGTGTAGTAACTTCCAACTTCGCTTCCTAAATGCATTCCATCGACCCATTGGTGACCTGAAATCTGGCGGGGAGTTACATGGTAGACCTTTGAAGTAACAGGCTTGCCATTTGGTCCAGGAATAGTTCGAGGAGTTTTAAGGTGCGTCGTATAGGTTTGGAAGGTGTCGGTTGGACCTACTTCTTTGGCGGTCAAAAT
>CAZDFM010000617.1:0-757 GCA_964504465.1 uncultured Pseudobdellovibrionaceae bacterium
CGAAGATGTTGTCATGACACATCCTAAAGTTCTTGAAGCCGCAGCGGTCGGGGTTCCCGATGAACGCTCGACAGAAGTTCCAAAAGTATTTGTCGTCAAAAAGGATCCGAGCCTGACAGAGCAAGAAGTCCTTGATATCTGCAAAAAGAACCTTGCCGGCTATAAGGTGCTGCGCTCGGTTGAGTTCAGAACTGAACTTCCAAAGACAAATGTGGGTAAAATTTTAAGACGTGCTCTCAGAGACGAGAACCCCCCGGGCGAATAATATAGAAAAAATTACACCTAATGCTTAGCCTTTGACGCTTTCAGGCTTCAAAGGCAGCTTTCTGGGGCCTTCACAAATGGATTTTGTTGAAAGTGCAAGAACAGATACAGAAGAACGCATTAGGAGGTTTTATGAGATCATTGTTAGGTTTTGCCCTTTGTACCTTTACTCTACTCGCAGTCCCAAAAATTTCTGCCGCTCCGGTTGTCATCGAACACCCCGCTGCGCTCTTTATTTACCGACTCGGTGAAAAAGCAGTTCAGTATGGAGCCATCTCAAGTACCTCTGACAAACGTCGAAAATTTTGTGAACTCGTAAAGAGCAACACCAGTTTAGATGGTGTCGTAAAGACTGTGATGGGAAACTACCTTAGTTCCGCAACCGACATTCAGCGAAAGGAAATCAAAGGCTTTATTCAAGATTTGCTCGCTGAACACCTGACAAAAGCTTTTGAGTCCGCTCAAGGTGGAAGACTCAATGTTCAGGCTCGCG
>CAZDFM010000617.1:767-1800 GCA_964504465.1 uncultured Pseudobdellovibrionaceae bacterium
ATTGAAGCTGATCCGGTTGGTGTAAATGCAGAATTGATCACCGCCGGAGGTATCGTAAAGCATAAGTTTTTGTTTTTTGTGAAAAACCAGAAAATTGTCGATGCCCGAATTAAGAACGTCTTAATTTCGCGCTACCTTAAAAATGACTACACGTCATTTATGGATCGTCACGGAGGCAATGCCCCCGTTGCTCGTTTGATCGACCGGCTGGCGTCCGAAAATCCCGCCTGCCCCTAAGAACAACAAGAATAAGAGCATAGCATTCACTGCAATTTGGACTTGGAGATATTGTGCCAAGTCCAATTTTACGGCTGCACAAATTAATACCGTCAAAACTTGGATCATCAGACACACCATTGCGTCTGCGACCTTCAGGCTCGCAATCTGATCCTGAACCTCTAAAAAGATCCCCGTAAGTAGAGAAACATTAAAACAAGACATAAACACCCAAAGCATAGGTGCTAAAAATTGTTTGCCGAGAACGATTCTGTAAAATTCTGGCGCAATTGCCGAGGCACAGAGTGAAAACATTAAGCCTAAGCTACAGACTCTCACAAAGAGTTTCATTCTGCGATTTGAATGGGTTTGCCCGTCTGCTCGATTAAGTTGTCTTGGGAGCAACCACTGCGCGACTATCAGAATCACAAAAAAGACGATTTTATAAAAAAGGCTGACTTGAGCAAACTGAGTTAAGTCGCTAGATGAGAGAATGCCTTTAACGTAGACGAGATCAATATTTGGGATAAAGACCGACGAGAATGATAAAAGCACGGCTCCTATAATACGGAGCCGAATGTTACTCTCGGCTTTGGCAAATGTTACGGGGGATCTCTTCATCTCGCGAGACAATATGAAAGCATAAAAACAAATTCCCACTACGAGAGAAAGTGGGAGCGACCAATAAAAAAGCTCCGCTCGAGATACGCTGATGTTCATGAGGTCATTGCCATAAGGCAGAAAAAATATGATTACGAGTTTTATGACGGCCATTAGAAGCCCGCCAAGAGAGAAGGTAATCAGCAAAAGACGGCGT
>CAZDFM010000617.1:1810-2133 GCA_964504465.1 uncultured Pseudobdellovibrionaceae bacterium
GTCTGCCCTGCTAGCCAACCCATAAACGGCGAAATACAAATAGCCATCCACCCAATTTTAACCGCACTAAATTCGGATGAGAGCCAAAAGCCCATCACAATAAAAAAAGAAACCAGATAGGCAAATCCTAAGGAAACTTTTAATCCCTTTCTTTGTACTGGAAAGAAGTTTCCTAAATATTGAGTGAGCGCACCGCCGGCAAGCCCCATGTAAACCCATGCCATCCAGCCCGAGAATTCTCCGAACTCTTCTGGCGACAACATCCGCGCCGCGAGCAGCTGATAGACATAATAAATGGCGCCCGAAACAGCGCTTAATCCCAA
>CAZDFM010000618.1:0-2131 GCA_964504465.1 uncultured Pseudobdellovibrionaceae bacterium
GTCGAGCTTAAAGCAAAGAACCTCGTCGATCATTTTGTGGTGGGTGACGGTGAAGATGCCTTCTTAAAGTTACTCGCTGGACAAACAGATCATCCTAATATCGACGGTCGAACTCCTGTGCCGATCTCAAATGAAGCCTTCAATAATCTTCCGGTGCCCGATTTTACTGACTCGAATGTGTCTTACTACAAAGAGTTAAAGCCTCAAGGGAACAGGATGTACTTGATCGGTTCAAGAGGCTGCGTGTTTAATTGCTCCTTTTGTAATGTTCCCTCAATGACTATTAAATACAGATTTAAAGATGGATCAAAATTTGCTCACGAAATTATTGAAGTTCAAAAGACCTATCAAACCCAATTTATAGAACTGGGCGACAGTCTCACAAACAGTTCGATTAAAGAATTTAGAAAACTCTGTACCGAGCTGGTACGACTTAAAGAACAAACTGGAATTCATCCTAAACTTGTCTGCTTTTTTAGAATGCGGAGCCTTGAGCGAACAAAAGATGAAGACTTTAAGCTTGCAGCCGAAGCCGGAATTTACCGTTTAAAAATTGGGGTTGAATCTGGCAGTGCCGCAGTCCGAAAGCACATGGGCAAAAACGAGACTAATGAAGACATCTATCACACTCTGGCATTATGCCGAAAATATAAGATACGAGTGAATCTGCTTTTAATTGCAGGTTATGTGACTGAAACCAAAGAAATGTTTCAAGAAACTCTATCCTTGTTAGAAGAAATCGTAAAACGTAGCCTTGATGAGGCCGTTGAAATGGTTGTGGTAAATGAGCTTTATATCTCAAGCTTTACGCCGCTAGAAAAGATAGCCAAAGCACAAGGGATCATATCTGCCCAAGCAGGGATCATCGGCAAAGAGAGCCAATCTAATTGGCAGGTGACTTTTGATAACGGCGAAATCTTAGACCGCAAAACGCGACTTAAAAGAGTCGAAATCATTAAAGCCTATGTTGTCGAAAATTTTAGATACGCAAAAAATGTTCTGACCTTTACTAGCGACGAGAAAACCTCCGTTTATCTCCCAGCTCTTAAAGAGGGGAATAGATGAGCTTGCCGAGAGTTAAAAAAAAACCTCTCTGCATAGCGCCTTTTGTTGGGATGGACTGGCGAGGCAACCGGGGCTTTGATCAGAGCTACGAAGGCTTTTACAAACCCTGCTGCGATGCTCGAGACACACCCGATCGGTCTGCCAAATTTCAAATTAAAAATCCTCAAAGCTTTGAGGAAATCTTTAATAACCAATATGCGCAAGAAGTCCGCGAAAAACTTTTAAGTGGAGAATTTCACGAAGTTTGCTGGGGATGTAAAACCTTAAATGATCGTGGGCTTAAGGCACCTTTTCAAAAATATAATAAGATTCTCGACTCCGGAGAAGAGCTAAACTTTGATGTCGCCAAAGGCACCTTAGAAAATAAGGTTCTTCTTCTCGACTACCGGCCCTCAAACTTGTGTAATTTAAAGTGCCGCATGTGTTCGGCCTGTAATTCGAGTCTCATCGCTCAAGAAGATAAAAACCCAGAGTTTGCCTACGATAATTCAAGAGCCGTTAATAAAGCCGATAGTCTGATGCCTTTTTCTGACCTCAGGCTTTTGAAACTGGCTGGCGGCGAACCTATGGTTATGCCCGAAACCAAAATTGCCTTAGAAAAAATCAAGAATAACTCTAAGGCCATGATTGTGATTCTAACAAATGCGGCCAAGCTCGACGAAGAAATCATTGAACGACTTAAAGAGCTCAAGGTCCGTCGAATTCATTTTCAGGTAAGTGTAGATGGCACCGATGCGACTTATGAATACATTCGATCAGGTAGTCGATGGAAAGACCTCAACAAAAATATCGCAGCACTTGCCACTTTGGGCTGTTCAAGCGAGATCACGTTGGGTGTTACTTTTGTAGCGCAACTTTGGAATTCTTTTAACTGCGTCCAATTTGTTCGCTGGTTTCGAGAGCTAAATAAAGAGTACCCCAATAATAATGATTATTATCCCAAGATTCACATCCTTCGAGTTCTACAGGATCACCTTGCGCCCGCGTTGCTTGATTCAGAAGATAGAGCTTTGATTCTTGAAGAGCTATCTGACTCTTTGATTGGACTGAGTCCTGCTGACCAAAC
>CAZDFM010000619.1:0-2126 GCA_964504465.1 uncultured Pseudobdellovibrionaceae bacterium
AGTTTCATCCGGTTTAAAAATTGAGACATAAGTGATTGAGAAGTCACGCAAAGGTTTTCCAGTTCTCTAACGGTTTTCTCACCTTGGGACAGGTGGCAGAGAATCATCAGTCTCCGTGGATGCGCAAGTGCCTTCATAACGCCAGCTACATGCTCACAATTTTTCGACATGTCTTTTAAAGAGATTGGTACTTGCTTTTTCATATTACTGAATTATAATATACTTATTGATTGGATGCTAGCAAAAAGGAAGAAGAAATGGCAGAAGGTTTAGTTTTTCAACAGCTTTTCGAAAAAGAAAGTTCAACCTATACGTACTTATTAGCAGATGCCGCTTCAAAAGAAGCAGTTCTGATCGATTCCGTTATTGAAACAGTAGATCGAGACCTGTCTCTTATCTCTGAACTGGGATTTAAACTAAAATACGTTCTTGATACACATATTCACGCGGATCACGTAACTGGCGCTGGCGAAATTCGTAATCGAACAGGGGCGCAAACAGCAGTGGCTAAAAACGCGAACGTTCCGTGCGTAGATCTTAATTTAAAGGAAGGCGATTCCCTTAAGTTTGGATCATTTGAAATAAAAGTATTAGAGACTCCGGGGCATACGGACGCGTCCTTAAGTTTTTATTCCGAAGGAATGGTGTTTACCGGAGACGCCCTTTTAATTCGAGGTTGCGGGCGGACGGATTTTCAAAGTGGGTCAGCTTCCACGCTCTTCGATAGTGTCGTTGAGAAAATATTTAAACTGCCACCCGATACGATTGTTTATCCCGCCCACGATTATAAAGGATTTACGTCATCCTCGATCGAAGCCGAAATCCGGCATAATCCACGGCTTGGTCATAGAAGAACCAAGTCTGAATTTATTGAAATTATGAAGAACCTAAATTTGCCGTACCCCAAACAAATTGATCGTGCAGTTCCTGCTAATTTAGGCTGTGGCTCAGTTTCGGTGGAAGCTATTAAAACAACAGACGCGAATGATCTGCTACCGGAAGAACTGCTAGAGAACAAGAATGGAGCCTTAATTGTTGATGTTCGATCATCCGACGAATTCAATGACGAGCTTGGGCATATAGCGGGATCACACCAGATTACTTTAGGAGATAAGTTGAAAAGTTTTTTGGAAGGTTATGACCGTAAAGAAGAGATTGTCTTTGTGTGCCGGTCCGGGCGTCGCTCTGAAGAGGCCGTTCAGGCTGCTATGCAGCTTGGATTCAAAAAGGTCGCGAGTCTAAAAGGCGGAATGTTGGGCTGGAACGAGCGCGGTTTTCCGACGGAGAAAGGTTAAGATTATGGACGGCTATATTTTATCGTTAGTTGGCGGCATGATAATAGGGATTTCCGCTTCGCTCATGCTGCTCTGGCAAGGTCGGGTGATGGGAGTCAGCGGAATCGTTGGCGGTGCACTTAAAGTTAAAAAAGGGGACTTTTCGTGGCGTCTTCTTTTTATCGCGGGCTTGTTAGCCGGGGGTGCGCTGCTTAAAGTATTTTATCCTTTAGCTTTAGAAATAGATGTCGATCGCAGTTTCGTCGTGGTCATACTTGCGGGACTTTTAGTTGGCTTTGGCACTTCAATGGGAAGTGGATGCACGAGCGGTCATGGGGTCTGTGGAATAAGCCGCTTATCGCCGCGCTCTTTAATTGCTACGGTTGCATTTATTATGGCAGGGATCCTTTCAGTCGCTGTCTTTAATTATTTTTGGGGAGTGATCTAATGCGCACGGGGATTGCGGCTTTTATCATCGGTGTTATTTTTGCGATTGGGCTCGGTATTTCGGGAATGACTCAACCTCAGAAGATCATATCGTTTCTAGATATTTTTGGAAACTGGGACCCTTCTTTAATTTTTGTAATGGCTGGAGCCATTTCAGTACACGCAATTGCTTACCGATTCATCGTAAAGCGATCTTCACCACTCTTAGCAGCGGATTTTCAAATACCAACTCGCCGAGATATAGATCGGAATTTAATTTTTGGTGCGGTGTTATTTGGCGTTGGCTGGGGGCTGGCAGGTTTTTGTCCTGCTCCAGCCATTACGTCAGTGGTAATTTTCGACGCGAAGATTATCTCGTTTATTTTGGCGATGGTTTCTGGGATGTGGCTTTTTCAACTTTGGAAC
>CAZDFM010000620.1:0-2124 GCA_964504465.1 uncultured Pseudobdellovibrionaceae bacterium
GCGCTTAATTTGAGTCGCGATAAAATTGTTGCCGATATTGGAGCGGGGACCGGAAAACTCACCAAGCTAATTCAAAAAAGTGAAGCGAAGGTCTTGGCAATTGAGCCGGTAGAAGGAATGAGAAAAAAGTTTTCTACTTTATTGCCTGACATCGAAATTCTTAACGGGACTGCGGAACAGATTCCTTTAGAGAACGAGTCATTAGACGCAGTTGTTGTGGCTCAGGCATTTCATTGGTTCAAAGGCAGTGAAGCTCTTAAAGAGATTCATCGTGTTCTAAAGCCAAATGGAAAAATTGGTTTAATTTGGAATGCCCGTGATGAAAGTGTCGATTGGATTTCAAAGTTAACGGATATTATTGACCCATATGAAAAAGGCGCCCCACGCTACAAAAGTGGGAATTGGAGAAAATCGTTTGATTCGACCACTTTGTTTTCTCATTTAAGCTACTTTAAGTTTGGTTATGTTCAGACCGGTGATGCTCAGATGGTAGTTGATAGAATTGGGTCGATCAGTTTTATTGCTTCTTTACCCAATGAGGAGAAGGAAATTGTTTTGGCTAGAGTGGCGGACTTAATTCAAAATCATCCTCTAACTAAAAACGCAAAGACTATTGAGCTTCCTTACCGAACTGATGTTTTTGTTTGCGAAAAGATTTAGGACGGAAGTTCTTAGAAATCGACCTCTAGCCATACCTTCGACGTCGAAGGTGAAGGCTCAAAGACTTGGGTTCAGGTTATTTTACCGAAGCTGGCGTTCTTACGGCTATGACGGCATTAAAAGGAACGGTCAAAGTTAAATTTGCGCCAGATTTTACCTTTTTTAAATCTTGCTGCGTTTGAAAGCCAAGTAGCTTTCGGTCGATTTTGTACACCTGTGGTACAGAGTCGACCACTTCAATAGTTTCACTTGAGAAATTTCAGAGTTTGCCTTTGAGCTCAAAGGTTCCAGCGGCGAAGCTAAGGCTTGGGAAAAGTAAAACTAATAGAGCTAAAATCATCTTCATGGGCTAACTCTCGTTCTGCCTTCGGATCGCGGCACGGTCATGGGTAATGGAGCCATCGGGTTAACATTGACGACAGCGAAGTTATAAAAAATATCTCTTTTACATTGAGTAGGAGTGGGGCAATTAGCTGCTAAAAGTCTTCCTTTAACGATGTTGCCAGTTCCACGGCAAGTGACGATCGAGGGCTTTAGCGCTCCAGCAATAAAGGCCGCATTGATTTCATAGGCCGTAAGCAAATCAGGTTCGCGGTTAGCAATCTCGTCGCTCACGGGTTGGCAAGCAGCTTGGTAACTGCAGAGAATGGATTTTTCTCCATCAACCCCAAGATCCCTTCCGGTTTCACCGGAGTCTATGCCGCCGCAGTTACTACTTCCATACTCATAAGCCTGAACTGTCTGCCCTGGGAGAGTATGACAATGAAAAGGAACCTCGGCTAAAGCCAATGGGCTCAAACCCATCACAACCACAAAAATTATTTTGTTTTTCATACTCTCAGTATGAAGGCATTGAAGACCGGGTTACCAGCCAGTTTTGCCGAATTCCCGCCAGTCTTTACAGGCTTTCTAGCCATGACGAAATGCCATCGAGGACAATTGGTGAAACGGATTTGTCGCCTGGTAGGGCGAAAAAATGATCTAAGCCGGGAACGGCGAGTGAGTTTGAATGAGGAACTTGCTGAGTCGCAAGTTTTAGCGCCTCAAAATCTTCAGCGGTGACATTTGTATCGAGTGTTCCGCGCACTACGTAGGAAGGAACGCCTACTAGGCTTGCCGACTTTGCACCGTTAGCGGTGATTTCTATCCAGTCGGACCAATACTTCGAATAAATCGTCATATAACTATCTGAGGGTAATGCAGATCCGGTTTGAATTTTATCAAAGAAGATCTTTCCGGTATCGATTAACTCTTGCACCGATAATTTATCGTTCAAAGAAAGATTTGGGTTCAAAAGTAATTGCTGGTACTGACGCAGTAAAGTTTCGTCAATTGCGTATTTCCCAAGACCAGCAAGAAGGATGACGGCTTTTAGATTTGGTACACCTTCGGATGCGATTTCAGTCACAAAGTTCACACCTTCACTATGGCCTAAAAGAACAATTGGAAGCTGGCTCAATTCAG
>CAZDFM010000621.1:0-2107 GCA_964504465.1 uncultured Pseudobdellovibrionaceae bacterium
GTGTGACAAGCGTCAGCTGAAACATTAGAACCTCTTCGCTTTTTCGAGAACGTCTTCGATTGTCCCGACGAGATAGAACGCTTGTTCAGGGATCTCATCGTGTTTACCTTCGAGGATCTCACGGAAACCACGAACAGTGTCTTTGATATCGACATATTTACCAGGCATGTTCGTGAACTGTTCCGCAACGAAGAACGGTTGGCTCAAGAAACGCTGTACTTTACGCGCGCGAGCAACGACGAGTTTATCGTCTTCAGACAATTCGTCCATACCGAGGATGGCGATGATGTCTTGAAGTTCTTTATAGCGCTGCAAGAGCGCCTGAACGTCACGAGCCGTGCGATAGTGCTCTTCACCCACAACCGTTGGGTCAAGAATACGAGAAGTCGAGTTAAGAGGGTGAACCGCAGGGTAAATACCAAGTGCCGCGATATCACGATCTAAGTTTGTCGTCGCATCTAAGTGGGCAAATGTAGTTGCGGGAGCTGGATCCGTGTAATCATCCGCTGGTACGTATACAGCTTGAACCGAAGTGATCGATCCTTTTTTAGTAGAAGTAATACGTTCTTGAAGAATACCCATCTCAGTTCCTAGAGTCGGCTGATAACCCACCGCTGAAGGAATACGATTGAGTAGTGCTGATATTTTTGCACCCGCTTGAGTAAATCGGAAAATGTTATCGATAAAGAAAAGAACGTCCTGACCTTCGCGGTCACGGAAGTATTCCGCAATAGTTAAACCAGTCAAAGCAACACGCGCACGTGCTCCTGGTGGCTCGTTCATCTGACCAAACACGAGAGCTGTTTTGTCGATAACGCCTGAATCTTTCATCTCGTGATAAAGATCGTTACCTTCTCTGGTTCTTTCTCCCACACCCGCGAATACTGAGTAACCACCGTGCTCAGTTGCGATGTTACGAATAAGTTCCTGAATCAATACGGTTTTACCCACACCAGCTCCACCGAAGAGACCGATTTTACCACCCTTGGCATAAGGAGCTAAAAGATCCACAACTTTGATTCCGGTCATAAGCATTTCAACTTCGTTCGATTGATCTTCGAACTTAGGAGCTTGACGGTGGATCGCCCAAGCTTCTTTTGTTCCGATTGGTCCTACTTCATCAATAGGATCGCCAGTTACGTTAATGATTCGGCCCAAAACTTCTTTTCCTACAGGTGCAGAAATCGGAGCGCCTGTATCCATAACCGAATGGCCTCGAACCAAACCTTCAGTAGAATCCATTGAAATGGTTCTTACAACTCGGTCACCTAAGTGCTGAGCTACTTCAAGAACAAGGTTGTTCTCTTTATCGTTGATCGATTTGTTAGTAGTTTTTAGTGCGTTAAAAATGGGTGGCATTTCGCCAGTGGGAAACTCAACGTCAACTACGGGACCCATTACCTGTTTAATTTTTCCGTTTGCCATGGAATTTTATCTCCTCTATTCCGTTTTCTTTTTAGCCGTTGAGCGCTTCCGCGCCGCTAGTAATTTCAATTAATTCAGTAGTAATCGATGCCTGACGTAATTTGTTGTACGTCAAAGTCATCTTCTTAATCATATCGCCTGCGTTCTTAGTCGCATTCTCCATTGCCGTCATACGTGCTCCATGCTCGGCCGCAACCGACTCTGACATAGAACGATAGACTTGAACTGCAAAGTGACGCTTCAACAGGTCTTCAATGATCAATTCAGGAGCTGGTTCAAAAATAAAATCTTTTGAAAACTTAGAAGGGTTCAACTCGCCCGAACCAAGATTAGCCTTTTCAAGACTTACTGGAAGAAGCTGTTCCAGAGTCACGTCTTGTTGGATGGCTGATTTGAACTCGTTGTAAATCATAAATACAGCGTCGTATTCGCCATCTTTAAAGGCTTCGATCACCTGAGTGGCGACCTTGTTCGCTAAAGAATAGGAAATCTCACGCGCCAAATTTAAAATCGTGTCTTTAGGGTGAATATTTCGAGACTTAAAGAAGTCCTGGGCTTTTCTTCCGATAAGCAAGAAATCCATTTTATCGTACTTCGCTTGATTCTTTTTTTGGAAATCAAAAGCAAAACGATTGATGTTGTTATTGAAACCGCCCGCAAGACCACGGTCACTCGTAAGAAC
>CAZDFM010000622.1:0-2102 GCA_964504465.1 uncultured Pseudobdellovibrionaceae bacterium
TTTCGTCGCTGTAACTGGGCCTGGCTCCTGACCTGGAGGTGGATCTGTAATAACGGGATCTGGATCAGTACCAGTTACTGGGCCTGGCTCTTCACCTGGCGGTGGATCCGTAATAACGGGATCATCTGGATCAGAACCTGGGACATAAGGAACATAGTCAGGATCATCTGGATCTACTGAAAATGCGGTGTCGGCTGCGAGATAGGCTTTTTTCGCGCGAACTGCTTCACTGCCATCCGTGCAGGCTCCTAATAAAGTTAAGCCCAGTACAACAACAGCAAGGCTTCCGTAGGATTTTGCAACATTCTGTTTTTTAAACACGATCTCCCCCAATTGAAATAAAACTCTCGGTGTTCAAAGTTGCAAAGCAAGTGGCAGATGAACGGGCGATACATCTTCTCAAATGGTCAGTTTTTAATCGCAGTTAAAATTGTGAACGAAATTCTTTAAAATTCAGAGGATCGAGGTGAGACGGCGCTTGCAACACTGTTGCAACAGTTTCGGTCGGCCTCCGCAAACTGGCTATTGGATTGCACCAATATATAGAGGTCACCGGTTTGCCGAGTACCACAAATGAGAGTGACTTTAGAAGGAAGAGACCTTGAGCTTATATCGCCCACATTACAAAGCGCTATTATTGACTGCGGTTTTTTGCGTCGGTGGAATTCTGCCTCGGGTGGCATTTTCCCAAACCCATGAGCGGAAGTTAGGCTGTGACCATTTAATTCTCCCTCAAGGGCGCAGCTCACTCGATGCAATATCTCACACCCCTATGCCGCAATATCCGGGTGAACTTCAAATCGCAGGGCAGATACTTGAGGGATCTTTCGCAGCCGCGCTACTCAGAGACGACGATTATATCTTTCTCACCACCGATGCCGGCAAGACGGTTTTAAGTTCGAAGTACTTACTCCATGCCCGAGGCGACCGCTACGATGGCTTGGCGACACATAAAAGTTTACTCTACCACCTCGAACAATCTCTGGGCCCTTCGCAAAAGATTAAAGCCTCGGGAGAATTTCGTATCTTGAACGGCGCAGTCGCTTGGATTTCAAATCGAAGTGGAAATTTTCGCGGCGCCGAAGAGCATTTAAAGTTTGGAATCACGAAGCTCGCAGGCCACGGCCTTAAATTCAAAACCAACACTCAAGTCCGTATTCTTGATGCAAACAGCAAAGATGATTTCGGTCATACTCCAGAGTCACAACGCTACGATCAATATCAGTGGGAGCTTCGGCAGCAGGTCTTTTCTGACCCCGAACTTCGACGGGAGGCTTTTTTATACACTGAACTTTATAAAAGAATTTATAAACAATGGCCAGGCCCGGTCGCTGGGTTTGCCGATTTGAATCTGTTCAGCTCTTATTTATTTTCAATTAGTCTTTTGACTCCTCTTGAAAACAAGCTTGGTGCCTTTCTTTTTCCTTTTAATGACATCAACACTGTCGATGGGCTTTTTCATGGGATCGTGTTCGGGCAAGCTAGCATTGAGACAAGTTTAATTTTTACGGTGAATGAATTTACCCAAGCCTTTATCTCCCACCAATCAACACCCGAAGAATTTCGAAAGTCACTTGAAGCTTTGACCCAAGATTAAAATAAAAAAACCCCTGTCACACTAGACAGGGGCTCTCATTAACACGCTTAAAAATTACCTAGATTATCTCTTAAGATTAATAACCTCAGCTAATAACTCATCAGTAGTTGTGATGGTCTTCGCGTTGGCTTGGAAGGCTCTTTGGTTTTGGATCAGGTTTACGAATTCTAGAGCCATATCAACTGTTGAACGCTCTAAAGATTTCGCAAAGATCTTACCGCGACCTGCAGCACCCGGAGCACCCACCGCTGGAGCACCTGAATCTCGGGCTTCTTTAAGGCGGTTGTTACCAACTTTAAATAAGGCTTCTGGATTTTCGAATTTCGCAAGAGCGATCTGTGACAAGTCACGAGTTTCGCCGTTTGAGTAAAGTGCTGTACAAACCCCTTGATCGTTAAAAGAGATGTTGGTGATGGTTCCCGCACCGCTTCCGTCTTGTTGCCAAGAAATAAGATCTGATTCTTTACCGTATTGCTTTGTTCCGTCGATTCCGTTTCCTTTGTCT
>CAZDFM010000623.1:0-2100 GCA_964504465.1 uncultured Pseudobdellovibrionaceae bacterium
TCATGAATTTAATAAAGTACAGATTCATCACCCACTCATGCAAAATAACGTCTGCTTGTTCGCGAGTGCTCATTTTGTCATAGATTTTTTTATCGATCCAAATTTCACGCGAAGTTTGCCGTGCAATTTGTTGAGTATCCGATTTGAAGAACGACACTCCGAGAAGATCTTTATCGATCTTTTCAAGGTCGGCAGGGGCAATGAACCAAGTTTTAAACTTAAACAGAAGTTGGTATTCGCCAGCTTCCTCTCCATATCCGTTTAAGTTTTTAAAGAGTTCTTCTAAGTGTTCTTTATAAGCCGGTAGTTCTGTTGGGTTGACAATATAGGATCCGAAGATCTTACCCATGAGTCCAGTACCGCCGCCAGGGTCGCCGGTTCCGGGGGTTGAGCCTACTTCAGAATCGTCTCCGAGGGTTGAGTTAGTACCAGTCACTTTTGTCGCCTTGGAATCGATGGCGTACATGGGCTTACAGGCCGCCGCAAAAAGGGCACAAAATAAGGCTAAAATCGTAATAAACGAGGTTTGAGAACGTGCTTTCATAGTTATGTTCCTTAGGGTTTTTCAAATGCAAACGAAGGCCCAAAAACGAGCCCTCGTTTAGATTCGAAGTGAGTTATAAACTGTTACAAGAAAGGGAAAGGCCGCGTTTTAAGTCTGTGAGACCGATATAGCTATTTTGCTGGATCTTTCCAAACGCGATGGATTCGGTCACAAGAAACTGCTCGTGAGTAGTGTCTACGACGCCCATACCTAGTGAAGTGACTCTGTTGCCCTCTCGATTTACGAACACATAGGTTTCTGTATTTAGAGCTTTGATTGGGCCGATGTTTTCAGAAGTCACATCTACGACTCCACCCTTTGCTTTAATAACTAAGAATTTCGAGTCAGAGTCCACTTCAAAAGTTGCCAGTAGTTCGTCAAACTCCCAGTTACCGTCTTGAGTTTCTGCCGCTCTATTTACGATACACAAGGTCTTCGCATGAACCGAAGTGCCCAACATTGCGAGTGCCAGTATTAATATAAATGCTTTCATTTATTTCTCCTTAGGCCCTGCTTACGTGGGGGCCATGTTAAAGTTCATGGGCCTAAAGTACAGAAAGCTCGAATCGCCTTATAGATTTTTATAGTAAAAAGTTACGTAAGTTTTTAACCAGTGGTAAACTCTATGAATGACCTCGATTTATGATTTCATTAATTATCGCGAGTACTTACAGAAATGGATCGAGGACCTTGGTCCAAGAGGTTATGGGGTAAAAGGACGAATTGCGGCCGCTCTTAATATCAGCTCAAGCTTGGTAAGCCAGATTTTTAAGGCAGAGAAAACTCTGACTCCCGACCAAGCTTCTGATCTTTGCGACTTTATGGGATTGGTTGAAACTGAGGCCGATTACTTTCATCTGCTTTTAGACTTTGACCGCGCAAGCAGCCACAAGTTTAAAGAGAAGTTAAAAAAGAAAATTATCCAACGCCAAGAGCACTCACGAAAGATCAGTCAACGCGTTCCGAAGAACCGAGTTTTAAGCGATGAAGATAAAGCGATCTATTATTCAAGCTGGCTCTACACTGGAATGAGAAATCTCACCGCAGTCCCCGGAATGGATCATGCCGAAAGTATCGCCAAACATTTAAATATTGAAGTAAGCCTCATCCACCGCATCTTAAGATTCTTGCTCGACAAGGGAATGTGCAAAGAAGAAAACGGCAAAATCACTTACGGCCCCTCTTATATTTATATCGATAAAGATTCACCCTTCATCAATAAGCATCACCAGAACTGGCGCTTTCAAGCGATTCAAAATATGGAAAAACGCCGCGACGGAGATATCTTCTTCACTTCGCCTATGTCGCTTTCTCATGAAGCGGCAGAAGAAATAAGAAAACTTATTCCCAATATCGTAGAAAAAGCGATGAAGATCTCAGGTCCCTCTGACTCAGAAACTGTCGCCTGCCTTAATATTGATTGGTTTAAATATTAGCGCTTAATCAACTGGTCCCGGGACCAGTTCAGGAAGGCCCGTCGTCCTTTTTTCCACCCACTTGGTTTCAAAAAGGGCGAAGGGCCCGTTTAGGATTCTTAATAAAAAAAGCGAACAGTA
>CAZDFM010000624.1:0-2095 GCA_964504465.1 uncultured Pseudobdellovibrionaceae bacterium
AGCGCACAGCCCGTCACCGTCGAAGCCGTTGGTTATGTCCGAACAAGCTTCGCTGCGATTTCGCCTGTTTCGCGAGATTACCAAATTGCATTTGCCGATAGCACAGATGCACTCAATGTTAAGGGCAAACCTCTTGATTACCGAAATGTGCGCCGTGATGGCAAAGTCGACTTCGGCTTAGTGATGTCAACTTTCACGCGTCACGAACTGATCAACTTTGATTTATCAAATGTGCTCGCAACTGATAACGACATGATCAGTGTTTTAGGATTCGACCTCAACGTTCCATCGAACCTCACGCTACCCAATCAAGAAGAGAGTTACTTCTTTCCTATTAACCTCAATAAACCTAATTATCGTTTACCTGTGAAGCGCCCAGGCACACATACTTTTATCGCGGCTCATGGGCAATTTCCGATGAGTCAGGTGTTTGACCAAATCCGCAGCGGCGCTTCTATCTTTGACGTAGCCAACGACCTTACGTTTTTAAGAGGCGGAACAAAAGATGTCACGATCGCAAGTGGCACCGTGACCGCTGATATTTCGGTCAATCAGATCGAGTTCAACGCGCAAACTGAACTTAAAGCACCCGCGTTTGGCGGAGGAAAACTTGTTTTTGGTTTAGGAGCAATGGAAACCAACGGTTCTTTTCTTACGACCGACATGAAGATATTAAAACCAAACCAAAAAATGAAACTTCGAGTGCCGTCGCAAGGTAACATTCATAAACTTGCTGTTTTACTCAACCAAGCTCCTGCGACAGATTATGCAATTCCAGATTTCAGCCAAATGTCACTGTCTCTTCAAGCCGGTAGTGATGCACGTGTTGCGACATTTCTGCCTATGATTGCACCTCCCCGAGTGGCAAATAATGTTGCGACCATGACACCGCCTGCAGCAACCGCGGGAATCAGACCGGTTTCGACTTATCTAATCTTGTCAGAGCTTGAAACCGTGACTGGTGGTGCGGTACCCTTGGTTAAGAGAACTCGATTGTGGGAACTTCAAACAGCATCATGGGTGAGCAGTGTTAATCTTCCGGAATTCCAGTTTATCCGAAAACCAAACCGCCAATACAAATGGGAAGTTTTATATTTGGGGCAAGACGAAGCTCTCCCCACTGACTCGCTCGAATTCACTCACCTCACTCGTAACTCTTCTTTGTTTTAGTCTTTTCTTTTCTGGCTGCGCCCTGTTTAAAGACAACACAGGGCCAGCTCCGATCTACGGCCCCCGAACCCAAGTTTACAGCTATGAGTTTGATTTAGTTTGGAGAGCCGTTCAAATCGCGGTTACCAATTACCCCATTCGCGTAAACAACTATGATCTCGGTGTGATCGAAACCGAAGAAATTGACGGCTACAAAGCATGGAGACCACCACATAAAGAGCTCAGGCCAGATGGTCTTAGCTATAAACTCAATATTAAAGTTGTAAAGGGTCGTGCCGGTTCAAGGCCTGCAAACCAAGTCGCAGTTTTAAAAGAGTCCGCGAAAAAGAAAGATTTTTTCTCTGATGCCGAAGCGATACCAAGCGATGGGCTCGAAGAAAAATCGATTCTTTATAGAATCGAGAGAGAACTTCAGATTCAGCGAGCACTTCAGAAAAGCTTGAAGCGCCAAAACGCGACACCTGGCTTCTAAAGCTTTACCAACTTAAGAATTAGTTTGGTTGTTCTTCCACCAAGAGATCCATAGGTCACGATTTTCAGCGGGACTTCGGGTAGAACCTAATGTTTTACCCGTCAGTCGCTCAAGGCCCAGAATAGCCCAAGGGTGAACTCGTTTGTCTTCGTCGTTTAGAAGTCGAACTAAAAAGGACTCTTCCCCTGGAACAGCCATTTCCGTCAAGGCTCGCGCAATATAATGGCGTACCCAAAGGCTTTGTTTGCCTTTGAAATTGTGAGGCGCATCTAAAGCTTTAATTAAACTCTCTCGCGCACGTCGATCACGAAGTGTTCTTAGATTTTCAGCAGCAGCTGTACGAACAACCAGAGCGGGATCTTGCAACAATTCTGTCGACCAGTGTAACGCCATTGATCGATCACCGGTCGGTAGCGTTACAAGGGCTGCGTTTCGCATAAACCAATCACGATC
>CAZDFM010000625.1:0-2074 GCA_964504465.1 uncultured Pseudobdellovibrionaceae bacterium
TTGTCTTTCTTATGGGATCGACATTGCCAAACAACCGATCCCAGTTGTTCCGGCCGCCCATTACCTGTGCGGCGGAGTGCTCACAGATGTAAACGGCCAAACCGATGTGCACCGGCTCTTTGCTTTAGGAGAAACAGCTTGCACCGGGCTTCATGGAGCAAATCGCCTCGCTTCGAACTCGCTTTTAGAATGTTTAGTCGTCAGTCATAATGCCGAAAAGTTAATTTCTGAAAAGACTCATGCGAGGCAATGGACAGGCGTTTCTCCCTTGATTGGAGAGCAAATTCCCAAGTTTTCGAATTTCGAAAAAGAAGATTCAGATGAACTCATTGTGGTTCATCATATGTGGGAGGAAATTCGTCGCCTCATGTGGAACTATGTTGGGATTGTTCGCTCCAACCGCCGGCTTGAGCGCGCCAGACATCGCATGTCAGTCATCCAAAAAGAAATTAAAGATTATTATTCGAGTTTTAAAACTCATTCCGACATTGAAGAGCTTCGAAATATTGCTTTGGTGGCTGAACTTACGATTGAAAGCGCACTGCAACGCAAAGAATCGCGCGGAATTCATTTTAATCTCGATTACCCAGAAACTTTGCCTGTAGCAGAAGATACTTTGTGTTAGCCGCCAGCTCCGCCGCCCGCAAAGCGGAAGACAAAGCCAAAGCCGATATAAAGTGACGTACCAGGATTGATCGAAAAGTTCATATCGGATCTAAACCATACGTTGCCACCGATGAGGGCTTGAATTCCTCCACCCACGTGACCACCACCGTAAAACAAGGCTTTTCGAGTGTCGGTTTTGTAGTAAGTCAGATTAGGACCTAAAAAGACCATGGCCACTAAATTTTCGAAGGGATAGTCGATTCGAACACTCGCGTCGATATTGGTGTATTCAGCACCGTGGCCTTTTCCTCGAATGGCGCCACCTTCTAAAAAAACAAAATTGCCTACGCGGTAACCACCTCGAAGCCCACCCATGCCGGTAATTTCAGTGAGTCCCGGAACCTGATTGGGGAGCAGATTGCCTATATGAAAACCGGCTTCATAGCCGACATTTGCACCTGAATCATCAGAACCGCCTGTTTCTTGTGCGTCAGCTGACACACTTATGAAAGTTGCGAGAAACAAGCTGAGTACTGAAAAGGACTGTAGAATTCTTACGATCATGTTTTTATTCTATCTTTTTTAAAAGGCATTAGTCAAAATATGGACACATGAAACCTAGATTCGAAAGTTCCTTCTTAGGACACGACAATTCAGAACTCTTCTTTCAGGCTTGGACCACTCCCAATTCGCACGGGACTATGGTCGTGACCCACGGTTTAGCAGAACACTCCGAGTGTTACGACGAGATGGCGGGTGAAGTAAATAAAGTCGGCTGGAACTTGATTGCTTGGGATCTTCGAGGCCATGGCCGAAGTGAAGGTAAGCGCGGTTATGTCGAAGCCTTTGAGTTTTTCGAAAAAGATCTCAACATTTTGATCGATTTTTTAAAGAGCGATAAAGAATTTAGCAAAGGCCGTTTTGTTTTGCTCGGCCACTCGATGGGTGGCCTCATCACACTTAAAGCATTAGCTGAGAGAGGAATTAGCGGAATCAATGGTTTGGTTCTAAGCTCGCCGGCTTTGGGCCTTGCGGTTAAGGTTCCAAAAATCAAGGACAAGGCTTCACGAATTCTAAATCAATGGCTCCCAAAAGTGACCATGTTCAATGAACTTGATTATCGTGACCTCACTCGTGACGAAGAAAAACTTAGATCTTACGAAATCGACACTTTAAGACACGACAAGATCTCGTCTGGAGTTTATCTCGGAATGGTCGAAGGCTTTCCAAAGGCTTTTGCTGCAGCAAACATGCTTCAGCTCCCGGTTTTGATGATTGTCGGCGGAGTGGACCGAATTGTATCCGCTGATAAAGCGCGTGAGTTTTATGATCTTATCCCCTCAAAAGAAAAAAGCTTGAGGTTTTTCCCTGATAGCTTGCATGAAGTCTTTAATGATCTAGACCGTGCTGATGCATATAAAGATCTAAAGAATTTTTTAAAGGACAGAGTGAATGCCTAAATTAGCTT
>CAZDFM010000626.1:0-2059 GCA_964504465.1 uncultured Pseudobdellovibrionaceae bacterium
GTCGCTGAAAAAGAACAGCTCGCGGTCTCAACGCCAAAATCGGGAAGTTATTACTGGCGAGTAAGACCAAAAACGGGATCGGACAGTACCTGGAGTTCGTCGTCGTTTGAAATCAAACAAATTGCTCCTCCCGAAAACATCCCACAATTCAATCAGGACAAACAAGAATTCGTTTTAGACACGATTTACAGAAATAATGCTTCGACTGCGGCACTTTCAACTTTTGTTAAGAAGTTTCCCAAGATTGTTTGGAACCCGGTCAAAAAAGCTACGTCTTACGAGTTACAGGTTTCTGCACGAAGTGACTTTAAAGATCTTCTTTTTAAACAAAGAGTTACCTCTCGGTCTCACACCTGGAAGGATCCCAAGCTCGGAACTTACTTTGCGCGGGTTCGTGCCTTCAATGGAGAAACCGCGGGAGCTTTCTCTAAAACGCTAGAATTTAGAATCAGTATTAAAGCTCCCCGATCTTTGACCTTGGCTCAAATTGACGAGGAAGTTCCCGAACTTAATTTAGTCAACTTGCCTCCGCCCCCTTTTGAACTGAAATGGGCCCCCACTGTCCTGACAGAATTCTATGAAATTCAATTTAGCGACAGTTCCGATTTTACGAAATCTTTAACTGTGGTAACGACCGGACATTCAAAAAAAGTCCAGGCTCCAAAAGCCGGCACTTATTTTTGGCGTATTCGTGCGCTGAACGCAAAAAATGAACCTCTCTCTGAGTTTTCCGAAAACTATTCGCTTACCTATGCGCGAATCTACCGCAACCCAGAAAAAGAGGGCCGTCTTCGCGCTGTTTATCCTAAACCTATGCAGAGCGTAGTTGTTGTGGGAACTGGTGAAGATCAAATCCAATTTCGTTGGACGATGCCTTTTGAGAACACGAATTACAGAATACAATTAAGTACGACTCCTGACTTTGAGAACTTGCTCGTTGAAAAGGTGCTGAATAAAAATTGGATGCTAGTACCAGCGACTCTGCCTGCCGGATGGATCTATTGGAGACTTCGGGCCGAAGATGGGAACATCAAAACTCCATGGACTGTGGCGACCCGTTTTGAATTAATTTATCAACAAAAGGGTTTTGATTTCTCGACCCCCGCGCCAACTTTACCACAAGCAGAAGCAGAGCCTCCGCCAGCCCTACGTAAACCCGCCGAGCAGGAAAAACGTGAATTTACTCCGCCGGCAGAACTATTTGCTTCCGAAAAATATCGTGTACTCAACGATAAAACGAAAATTATAAAAACCAAAACAGGCGCCGAGCGTAGGCTCAATCTTATTTCGATTATCGATTCTAACGAGAATGTGTTGGAGGCGCCCGTTCTATCATGGAGTGCGCCGCCACCGTTAATTGTTTCTGTTTTGGAAATTGCAACTGATCCCGAGTTCAAAAATAAAGTGCTCCAGCGCGATCTTACGAAACCAAAATTCGAATGGAGCAATTTTCATCCCGGTGTTTATCATTGGCGAGTGGCGAGTAAAGATGCCAAAGGAAATATTAGCAGCTTCGCTCCAGCAAAGAAGTTAGAAATCGAGTTGCCACCACCGCAATCGGAGACCCCGCCGGAATACACTGAACACTTTCCGCATCCTCGAGCAGCTCCAAAAGAGCCCAATGCTTTTATGCTTTATTGGAACTCGGTACCGTTTGCTGACAGCTACGGGCTTGAATTCTCGACAGACAAAGACTTTAAAAAAGTGATTTCTATTAACTCGAAATCAAACTCAGAAAAGATTAAGGTTTCAAAAATAGGGCTATATTATTGGCGTGTTCGTGCCCTCAATAAAGACGGCCGAGCCATAAGCCAATACTCGCCTGCTTACGAAGTAAAATTGCAGCGAACTTATACCTCACTGATTTCTCCACCACCCATAGGTTTTCCGGGTGCCAATGAAGACTTAGAAGAACCGCTTCGACTACCTTCTGGCGAAGAAACTCAACCAGATAATTAATTCGAATTGCTTAATACTGAATGCGGCCCGAAATCATAAGATCTTCGCCGATATGTGTGATCTCGGGATGGGTTAAGCGGATGCGTTCATTGAGATTGTT
>CAZDFM010000627.1:0-2057 GCA_964504465.1 uncultured Pseudobdellovibrionaceae bacterium
GACTTATCTATGTCCCGTTAGTGCTCATATTTTTTGCGGAAAAAAATTGGCGACTTGCACTCACGGGTGCCGGTATGGGCTTTGTGATTTTAGGGGCCCAAGCGGGGATTGATTTTTTAGCTGGCAAAACCTTCCTCGGAAGTCTCACAAGTTATTTGGCTGAAAATGAGGGCGGCGCCGTAAAGTACGGTGTGATGCCTTGGTACAATACCTGGCTTCTCGTTTTGGCTCTGGCATTGGTTCCTTTCTCTTTGGTATTTGTCGACAAAATAAAGCTGCTTTGGCAAAAGCATTGGCGCTACATTATTCCGTTTTTCATTTTTGTGACCGCACATTCAATTGCGCCACATAAAGAAGAACGTTTTATTTATCCGGTAATAGGTCTCATCTTTTTGTTTCTGAGTTTTGTTTGGGCAGAGAAAGCAGAGTCTAAGTGGGCTCGCAGAATTTTTGCGCCCGTTATTTTGTTTCTGACTTTTGTGGGGCTGCCGATCGTGAGTCTAAACAATACTCAGGTCGGAGAAATTGAGCCGCTTGCTGTGCCTGAAAGCCTGTTTAGGCCGGTTATTTATCTGGACGCCATGTCACTAGTCTCTAAAAGTCGTATACAAGAATATTTTCTTCGGCCACCAAGCCAAATCAAGAATATTGAAACCTCACAGATCAATTCTTTTTTAGTCGACGATGAGCTGAGAGCCGACAGCCAGTGGCAGGCGGCGGTTTTGATGACGAGCGAAGAGAGTTATCAACCTTATCTGCAGTCACTTGCGAACCTTGAGACTGAGCTTTCAAAGTGTGGCGAAGTTAAAGCGGCCTCTTCAATGATTGATACGGTCATTTACAAACTTAATCCTAGGCATAATCAGCGACGTCGTCCTACCTGGTACGTGATCTGTCGTCGGATCAAGGAGTCTTAGGTGCAAGAAGTCGTACAGGCGCTCATCGAGTTTGATCATGCGGTTTTTCGCTTAATCAATCAAACTTGGCATGTAGCCTGGCTTGATTCGTTTTTTTTGAGCATCTCAGACTTACATAAAATCGCCGCATTTAAGCTTTTTGTATTCCCGGCTTTGCTTGTTTTGGGCGTTTATAAATATCGAGTGTTATTTTTAAAGTGGATGTTGGCCTTAGGCCTTACTATTGCGGTGACCGATGCATTCAATTACCGAGTGCTTAAAGCGCAAGGACAGCGGGCGCGACCGGCATTTGTGCCTAGCGCAGGCGCTGTACTTAGAACTGAGAAGTCTCCGACAGACCCAAGCTTTCCGTCGAACCACGCTATTAATACCATGGCAGGGGCCACTGTACTTTCTGCGGTCATGCCAGCACTCAGCCCCATTCTTTTTTTGATCGCGGCGCTTGTTGCGTACTCAAGGCCCTACTTGGGTCTTCACTTTCCGTTAGATGTACTGGTTGGTGCGCTTTTAGGTTTTTGCATTGCGCGTATTTTAATCCGCCAGGTCTTTCGACGTATCAGTTGGTTTGGCTTTCCGCAAAAGGCAACCGAACATGACGGGTAAAAAATATCTTAGCTCCTTAGTCTTATTAGTTGTGCTGGTGGGAGCCTACAAATGGTACCTCTCCAAAATTGAAGTGCTCGATGAAGAAACCTATATACAAAAACAAAGCCCACGCTCCCAACTGACTTCACCCGAAACGGCTCCCACTCAGCAGGTCGGGAACGAGCCCACAACTGCGATTCCTGCAGAAGAAGAGCTTCAGGTTAAAGAAGCTCCCGCACCAAGTCTGATTGTAACTAAAGCAAATGAAGTGCAGCCGGCTCCAACTTGGCCCAAAGGTACTGTTGAGTTTGAGATCGTCGAGGGTAAATACGCGGTCGGTTTTGGAGATATGATTTTAGGTGTGGTGCCCGAAGAAAAGCGCGATTTAAAGCGTGCCTATTTTGACCCGCCTCCATCGCGACTTTGGCCGTCAGCCCAAATTCCGGTTAGCATTGAAGATGATGTGCCTAATAAAGCTTTAATTCTTGAGGCGATTGAATACTTCGCTAAAGAAACGCCAGTTCGTTTTATTCCACGAACTGACGAGGCCGACTC
>CAZDFM010000628.1:0-2057 GCA_964504465.1 uncultured Pseudobdellovibrionaceae bacterium
GTGACGGCATCGTGAGGCCCATTGGAGACATGGCGGCGTGGGCGGGCGATTATCGGTATACGCTTGGCGAAGCGCTGCTCGTCGCGCCCATACTCGACGGCACGGGCAAACGGGAAGTGCCGCTCCCAGCGGGCTCGCGTTATTATGATTTTTGGGCACCGGGATCGGATCCGATCGACGGCGGCACGACCACGAGCCCGGATCATTCCGCCGATCTGCAAAAAATTCCGCTGTATTAAACCTCGGGCTTCGCCGAACTGGTTTGCTCGAATTCTTTTGGGAGCCAAACCGATTACTCGGCCCCCGGCCAACTTAAATGGGAAGCCGAAGCCATGGGATCGCTGGTATTAAAAGCGGCCAAAGAAGCCTCGGTCCCAGCGGGAATGTCTTTGTCAGTGGACCGCGAAGTCTTCTCAAAAATTATCACCGAAAAACTTAAAAGCATGCCGAATGTCACCATCGTCAATCGAGTCGTCGAGAGTCTTGATGATGTTCCTCGGCCTGCGGTGATTGCAACAGGCCCTCTTACGCATGACCCGTTGGCTGAAAGTTTACGAGAACATTTTGGCGAAGAGTTTTTATATTTCTTTGATGCGATTGCACCGATCATTGATGCCGATACGATCAACCAAGAAATCGCCTGGAAGGGCGACCGCTTTGAAAAAGGCAATGCTGACTACTACAATTGCGGAATGACCCGCGACCAGTATTATCAATTTGCCGAAGAAATTTTAAAAGCGCGCAAAGTCGTTCCAAAAGATTTTGAAATTACGCCTTACTTTGAAGGCTGCATGCCGATCGAAACCATGTTTGAGCGTGGGATTGAAACTCCCCGCTTTGGCCCCATGTCTTACAAAGGACTTAAAAACTCTCGAACTGGTGAGCGCTACTATGCGGTCGTACAACTAAGACAAGACAACAAAGAAGGTACGGCCTTTAATATGGTCGGCTTTCAAACTAAAATGGCCTACGGCGAACAAACTCGAATTTTTAGAATGATCCCGGGCCTTGAAGAAGCCGAGTTTTTAAAGCTCGGAAGTATTCATCGCAATCTTTATATTCGCAGTCCTCGTCGTCTCACAAAAATCTTATCTAGCCCCAAAGATCCAAATTTATTTTTCGCGGGCCAGATCACGGGCGTCGAAGGCTACTTCGAGTCGACTTGTATTGGGTTGTTAGTCGCGCACATGATGGCCGATCAGCTTCAGGGCAGAACTCCGAGCCTTCCTCCACGCGCTTCTGCTTTTGGGTCACTGTTAAATGGGATCACTGAAGACAACGAAACCTTTCAGCCGACAAATATTAATTTTGGATTGTTCCCGCGCCCCGATGAAGCTCGAAGCGGACGCAAAGGCCGTAGAGAGAAAAAAGCTCTGCAGCTGGATATCGCAAAAGAAGAATTCAAAACTTGGCTTGAAGAAAAAGGGATTGAACTCCCTCAGCAATTTAACTTCCCCATACCGACTCCAGAAATTCCTCAAAAACTTTTGCTTTCTTAGCATGGTCCGAACTAAAAAAACGGAAGCGGTTGGCCGCTTCCGTTTAGAGTAGGTGTTGGAGAAGATTGTCCGTAACTTAAAATTAATCTCTTTAAAACCGTTTCTAAAATAACTCGAATATGACGACTAAATTATCCTAACAATCTAAGTGCAGCTTGAGGAGTTTGGTTGGCTTGAGCCAACACACCCACTGAAGCTTGCATAAGGATGTTTTTAGTCGCGACTTCTGCAGAAGACTGAGCGATATCAGTGTCTCTTACTCGAGAGTTTGCAGCTGAGAAGTTCTCGATCGCAACGCTCAAGTTTTCAGAAGTTGATACAAGTCGGTTTTGGATCGCACCGATGTTAGCGCGGTATCCGTTAACTTGTTTTTGTGACTCTTCTAAGATCTCTAGAGATTCACGTGCGCCTTCAACAGAAGAGAAATCAAAACCATCGATTCCTAATGAAGCAGTTGTAGCTTCCTGTTGGCTAGCGTCGAAAGTGATACGATCTTTGAAATCGTCATTGTTAATATCGATCTGGAAGGCATAAGCTTCACCAGAACCGTCAAGAAGG
>CAZDFM010000629.1:0-2055 GCA_964504465.1 uncultured Pseudobdellovibrionaceae bacterium
TCTAACATGAGATAGTCGGTGCCAGTCCAGAGGTGTTCAAGTCCAATTGATTTAACTGCTCGATGGCCCTCACCCCACTGAGGGAGAGCATTTAGCGTCCACGACGCTTCAAAACCGTTTCGAGTAGAGCGAGATTCAGAGGGGAGTGCGTCTTCGGTAAATTTTGGTCGGCTCCAATTGCCAAACATTTTGATCTTATCTTTATCGGCACTCGATTTGTATGAGAGCGGTCCGGTTCCACGTGCGATAAGTTCCACCGCGATTTGCAAGGTTTCTCCTTGAATGGAGTCTAAGGGAATTCTAAGTCCGCCATCGATGAGCTGCGCTTTGAGGTCTTTTTTGTGAGTTAAGTCTTTTAATTTGAAATCTTGGATAGCCGAAGTCGGCTGGACAAAAAAGGTCAGGTAATCCTGAGAGGAGGCCACCTTTTGCTTCGCCTCGCTGGACTTTGAAGCTCCCGGAAATTTAAAGGTCACTGTGCTTTTTAGGTTCGCAGTGTATACAGGGACTTTAAAAGTGCCTTTTGTTTTTTCTTGGCTTTCAACCTGAATGACAGTTTCACTGACATCCGCAAAAACCGTTTTGCCCGAAAGAGTAAGGAGAGGTGAATTTAAATCTAAATTCTTACCCCAGCCCTTAGCGACTTCTCTTTGGGCAATGGTTTCGTAATCTCGCCGGTCTTCGATTTGACCCTGCAAGAAGGCCAAAGGAATAATGAGTACAAGGCATAACCCCAGGGTGATCAGGGCTTTCTTGGTGGCATTAAATCCAGATTTATCAGTAAAAAATTTTTCCATAGTTTCCTCCTTCTCCCACCTTAGGAGAGCCGAAAGAAACCACTATGAAACGATTGTGATCTTTGTGTGAAAAATGTTACTTCGCAGAATCGCGAGCAAAGCGGCTCATGTAAAAGCGCACAAGATAGTCGATGTTGATGGGCTGACCCTGGTAAGTCCATTTGAGTTCACCGAAGGCACCCCAATGAGCTTGAAACACTTCTTGTGAACCTGCGGCCGACTGAGCGTTGGCTTGACCGGGAATATACTGAGAAGAAACTGAACTGTGCGAAAGCTGAATAAGGCCCGGCTCACGAATCGAAAAAATTAGTTTATGCCCGTTTCGAAACAGCATGAAGTCGGCTTGAGTTTTTGAGATGCCGTAAATTTTAATATTACCGAGTGAAGATCCACGAAGCTGGTTAAAGGCCGAAGCCGCTTCGATAAAAGCAGTTTTGAGATCAGTCATGAATTCGAGAGTGTCTTCAGCGAGCTCAGCTTGCGGATTGAAGCCTGCCGAGAAATCGACAACGCCTACTTCTTCCATATCTTGTTCAGATTTTACGAGTTCTCTGATCCAGCTGAGTTTATCCATGTTTCCCCCGGAGATAGACTCGTGAGACGTTCCCATCGGTTAGTCACAAGAGATGCCGACCAAACGCGTCACACTCTTCAATACTCGCTTTGCTCTCTGAGAAAGTCAAGTAGGTCATCGCGGCTTTGTTTAAGCCGTAAAGAATGGGGTATGGTTTGACAAAGACTCAGGATTTCCTAAAAATGATGACTGATTTTATGGTCGAAATATTTTACTCAAGGAGATTTGCAATGACCCGCTATTTAACAGTATTTCTTTTTCTAGGTCTCTTCGCATTGAATACCTCTTGTGCCGGCAAAAAGAAAGCTGGAGAGGGCGGCGCTGCAGGCGATGTGTCCGCTGATTCAAGTGTTGTAACTAAAGACATGTCATTTGACCCAATGGGTTCAGATAGCGGAAACATCAATGGTCTTCAAACAGTTCAGTTTGAATACGATCAAGCCAACCTCACGACTGAAGCTCGTAAAGTTTTAGCTTCTAATGCTGACTGGATCAAAAATAACACCAACACGACCGTTCAAGTTGAAGGTCACTGTGACAGCCGCGGATCTGTTGAGTACAACTTAGCTCTTGGTGAACGCCGTGCTAAAGCTGTTAAAAACTATCTCGTAAGTCTTGGTGTCGAAGGCAATCGCCTCACAATCATCAGCTACGGTAAAGAAAAGCCGATCGCTTCAGGTGACA
>CAZDFM010000630.1:0-2053 GCA_964504465.1 uncultured Pseudobdellovibrionaceae bacterium
CCCGACACTCAAATCTCACGACGACAAAAAGCGTTCAGCGCCAAAAAACGAAAAAGACCTTGGAGTACTCGTATCTGCCGCGAGTGAAGAAGAATTGACTGAGCTTCTGAATCAATACCCACAAGCACAATTTCGAACGCTTAACAGAGCGGCCGGCCTTTACGAAGTATTTAATGTTCACTTTGAAAATGTACGCTCAGCTTTTGAATCAAATTTAAATATTCAGGTTTCAAAAAATAAATGGATAGCGAATCCAAACAACTCTGCAGTTCAGGCTGACGGAAACCTGGAGCTCTTTGCTGATTCCGCTGAAGGATTAACTTCAGGTGACGAAATGCAAATCATTAATCGCTGCTTTCGTGACAACGTCGCTCCCCGAGCACGTATGTTTGTAGTTTCTCCTAAAGGTGGAATCCCCGTTGGAGTTTCAGTAGAAATGGGTACCGAAATCGAACTTTTAGGTCGAGCCGAAGCACACCCGCTCAATCCTAGTCCCTTGACCCGTGCATTTGCTGTCGTGGCACCGGGTGAAGAAAGTGGTCCTGGAAAAGTTATCTTTGGTGATAGCGTAAAAATTAAAACAATGGCGATGGGAATTTACCGTGTCGTTTATATTGTTCAGGACAACCGCGACGTATGTACAATGGTCCAAACTTTCATTTCGGTTACGGCAAACCGCGAGTTCGTTGGAAATGATTTTGATACTGCGGACCGGTTAGTCGGATTGAAGCTTTCTGATTTTGATTATTTAAATCGCATTGAAGGCGAACAAGCATGGAGTGCTGGTAACTCTGGAAAAGATATCACGATTGCGGTCATCGACAGTGGTGTCAATTTTAACCACCCCGCTTTAGTAAAAAACATCTTAGTAAATTCTGGCGAAATTCAAGGTAACGGGATTGATGATGATCAAAACGGACTTATAGATGATTATGTCGGCTACGACTTTGTAAACGATGATGGCTCACCTTACGATGACGGCGGCCACGGCAGTCACGTAGCGGGGCTTGCCGCCTCTTCGGTTTTTGGAGTTGCAAAAGACGCTCGAATTTTATCGGTCAAAGCGATGGGCCCCATGGGTTCTGACACCGGAACAGTGGCCGCAGCGATTCGGTATGCAGTTGACCGAAAAGCCAAGGTCTTAAATATTTCACTCGGCACCTACGGTGATTTAAATTCTGAATTTAAAAACGCGGTTAGATACGCCGAAGAAAAAAATGTTCTGGTCGTTGCAGCATCCGGCAACGGTCACCCGTTTTTTGGAACTGGTCTTGATACGGATCGCACTCCGATCTATCCGTCGTCTTTAACGAACTCGAACATTTTGTCAGTCGCTGCCACTACAAAAGGCCAAGACGGCTTAGCCAAGTACTCAAATTTTGGTTTGAACAGTGTCGATATCGCGGCACCAGGCGGAGACGATCCAGACGATCTGCTTAATTCTTGTTACTTTGAAAACCCTCTCCAAGAGGAATACAAAGGCATGTCTGGAACATCGATGGCGAGTCCCATTGTCGCGGGTGCAGCTGCTGTTGTTCTTTCAATCAATCCGAATCTGACTCCAGCGCAGGTCACACAAATTTTGATGGATTCGGGAACCAAATCTGAATTTCTCAGAAATAAAATTAAATCGGGTGCGATTCTTAACGTAAGAGCCGCTGCTGAGATGGCTAAGAGCTTTTAGCACCGTTTTTTTGTCCCTTAGATGCCTCTAATCAGACAATCCATGTCTCAATGTGGAACGTTTCAAAAAAGATAGGCTTCGGTCTAGGTCATTTGCGCTAGAATAAGAATTACATGAGCGATTCTCGAATCTTGCGTATAATGAAACCTAGCGTCTTAGGGAGTGCATCCATGCTGAATCTTGTTCGAACCAAGTGTCTCGTTGCGTTCATCGGCTTGTCAGTTGTTGGCTTGTCGTTGTTTACGCAACCCAGCCAGGCGACGCTTTTTCGTAATGCCTATGTCAGCTTCGAACTTCCTCCAAACTGGAGCTGCAATCTAGAAGGCACTGAATGGGTCTGTATTTCTCAGTTTTCGCAGAAATCAAAAG
>CAZDFM010000631.1:0-2050 GCA_964504465.1 uncultured Pseudobdellovibrionaceae bacterium
GATGCAAACATATGATGTTGGATATTCTTTTATCTTTGCGATGATTTGATCGACTCCTTGCGGACCACCTTCATGATAAGCGTAAGTCGTGTCGCAATAATTGCAGCGAAGATGACAGCCAGAGGTGCGAACAAAAACAGTTGGATGTCCAACAAAACTAGATTCGCCCTGAATGCTGTAGAAAATCTCGTTAATCTTGATTGCCATAGGGAGATTACCAACGGGTTTACCGTCAAAAGTCGGGGAGTGTGGCTCAATGCTGCTTTGGGTTTATGTTCTAGGGGGTCTTGTACTATAGGAAATCGGATAAATCCAGACTTTCATGCGGGCGGATAACATCCTAAACTATCGTAATGAATCATTTATTAAAAAAGTTTTGGAAAGACATTTCTGGTCTGCTTTGGTTAGCTACTGCCATTTTCTTGGGTTTTGCACTCTATAGCTATCATCCTACAGATCCATCGTTCAATGCTGTAGGCAACAGCACTGTCGCGCAAAATTACTGCGGATATTTTGGGTCGTTTTTAGCCGATATTCTATACCAGTTTTTTGGCGTCGCCTCTTGGGTGTTTGTCCTTGGAGCCGCACGACTGAGCTTACTGAGCTTTAAAAATAAAGACACTCGTCTGCAGCCGTTTCGGTTAGGAGTGGGTTTACTTCTTATATTGACGGCAAGCAGTCTTATCGCGCTTTACTTTCCTCAGAATAAGATCTTTGCGGGCCAGATAAATCTTGGCGGGATTTTAGGTCTCGCGATTTCTAGTAGCTTAAGAAGTCTATTTAACTTCGCCGGTGTCGCGCTCATCTTAACTACCCTTGTCGGTGTACTTCTTGTTTTTTATACGGAGAAACCTCTAAGCGAAATTTTTGCTCTTCCCATCAGTGCTCTAAAGACCGCGAGTCTGTGGATAAAAAATGAATTCCGCCCGATCACCTGGGCAGGGCATGTTTGGCAATACATTCAACCCGAAATGGCACCAGAAGGGCCCGTCATTCAGCGAGCCCAAAGAAAAGAAAATTACGAAAAGCCGGATACAAAAAAGCTATTTAAAATAATGACAGAAGAAACTCCCTCAGCTTTAGGAAAGTTCCTCCCTATTTTAGAAAGTAAAAAGCCCTCGGAAGTAGAAGAAGATCTTGAGGAGAAAAAAGCGGATACGGATCACGAGACCAATTCTGAGGGAGAGCCCAAGATCGACGGGTTCTTTTCGCGCTTTAAACAAGCTGAAGTTACGCCGCACAAACCTAAAAAGCGCCTCATTAAGCCTCGCGCGCGCGTCGAAAATTGGGAAATGCCAAAGCTCAATTTATTAGATGACCCTCCACCGACTCGTGCAAAACTTGATGAGAAAGAAATTAAGAATAAAGCCAAACTTTTAGTTGAAAAATTAGCGCAGTTTTCGGTTCGCGGAGAAGTTGTGGGGATTAAACCTGGTCCCGCAGTTACGATGTTTGAATTTAAGCCAGCTGCAGACGTGAAGATTTCAAAAATTACAGATTTGGCTGACGATTTATCATTAGCTTTAAGCAGTGAATCAGTTCGTATTATCGCTCCGATCCCGGGTCGCGATGTCGTGGGGATTGAAACATCAAACTCACAACGCGATAACGTTTACTTAAAAGATATCTTAGAACACGATCCCTTTTGGGATGACGAGATTAAACTTCCGCTTGCCTTAGGTAGACAAGCTGACGGTGAACCGCGAATTGTAGACTTACGAAAAATGCCGCATTTGCTTGTTGCAGGAACTACAGGTTCAGGAAAATCGGTGTTCGTGGTTTCTGCCCTCACGGGTCTTTTGTTTCGCCATTCGCCTAAGACTTTAAAGCTGATCTTGGTCGACCCAAAACAGGTGGATTTGGCGGCCTTCAATAATCTCCCTCATTTGATTATGCCACCCATTCGTGAGGCCAAAAAAGCGGTGGGAGCTTTGCGGTGGGCGATTCGCGAAATGGAGAAACGCTACCGATCTATGTCAAAGTTCGGGGCTCGCGGAATTGAATCGTTTAATGACATCGTTGAAGCACTCGATAAATCTCACAAAGAAGA
>CAZDFM010000632.1:0-2047 GCA_964504465.1 uncultured Pseudobdellovibrionaceae bacterium
CCTAGAAAATTACCCTGTAGCAAACAAATACTACATTCAGGCTCAGACCTTGCTTGCGACAGACAAAAAGCAGGCTAAAAAATTCGAACAAGTTTTACTTAGCAATATCGAAGTCGCCGAGACCGCTAAAGACGAAGCGATGATGATGAAAGCTTACCAAGATTATTTGGCGATGAGCCCAACTCAAAAGACCGCTTTTGAAGTTCGTTACCAAGTTGCACGTATGCAATACGAAAAAGCCGACTATAAAGGGGCTTCAGAAAATCTTCGTATCTTAGCACTCGATAAAACCGGAACAGCCACTGTTCGTAAACAAGCGGCCGACTTGTCATTAGACGCTCTCGTTTTATTAAAAGACGAAACGAATGTGGGTCCTTGGGCGTCTGAATACGCTAAAGCATTCCCGGGGCCACAAGGTGTTGAGTATGCGCAGATGGCGCAAAAAGCACTTTTAAATAAGTCAGCGGCTCAAGCGAGCGCAGATCCTGCAGCCGCTCTTGCCACTTTAGCTGCGTTTCAAGTTGGGCAAGCTACTCCTGAAGACAAAATTTTATATTACAAAAACAAACTCATTTTAGCTGAAAAACAAAAGGCTTATCCAGAAGCACAAGTGGCGGCGTCTGAGCTTTTAAAGCAGCCTACCTTAAGCAAAGAAGATCGCGAATTCGCCTGGGCACGAAAAGCTTATATGGCAGAGATGACACTTGATTTCGCAACTGCGATGACGGCACTCGAAAAGCTTGAGACCACACTCAATCCCGAAGAGAAGAGCTTAAAGATTGCGCTTTTTGCGGAACTCTCTGGAAAATCTAGCGCCCCTTACTACACTCAGTATTTAAAAGTGGCTAAAGACGAAGAAGCCAAAATGTTAGTTGCAGCTGAGCTCGTAAGAAAGTCCGACAACAAAGAGAAAGCAATCGAAGCGTATCGTCCGTACCTTCAAAAATCTCCGCCACTTTTAGCTCAACTTTATGTTGAGGCTTATGCGGCGAATCCTAAAGAAGTAACACTTAAAAAAGTAACTGCTGATCCTAAACTTAAAGCAACCGACTCGGGTAAACTGTTAAGCCGTTTGGTTTTCTTAAAAGAATTTGATGCTGCGAAAGCTCAAATTGCGGCTCATCAGTTAGATACAACTAACGACCGAAAGCTTGTGGCCAGCATTAAAGCTCGAGGAAAACTTTTAGATAAAGCAGATGCTTTGGCTAAAAGAGCGATCGAGTCTCAAGATTGGACTTCACAGTTGATCACGATCGACCTCGTGGCAAAAGAGAGCGAAAGATTCTATCAAGAATTGATTTCTGCTCCAATGCCTGCCGGTCTTACGCCAGAAGAAGAAGGGGAGTACTTAAACCTTCTTTCTCAACAGGCAGCACCTTTCCAAACAAAAGCCACTCAAGCAAAAGCTAAGACCGAGGAATTCTGGTCTCAGCCCAACTGGCTTGAAGCTCTAAAGAACGCTTGGAAGCAAACAGAGCTTCGTGGCCTCAACTCGCAAGAGATTACGGCTCTTCAAGCTATTGCGCCTGCGAATTATCAAGCGGACCTTACAGCAGTTATGGCTGAGCCAACTGTTGTCGCCGAGGGACCAGCAAAACCTACACAACAAGAGGTCGAAGCGGCTCGCCAAAAAGTGAATCAAGATCCAATGAATCGTTTGGCTTTGGAAGAACTTTTACTAGTTGAAAAGAAGGCAGAGAACAAACCTATGGTTCAGTATCTGCAATCAAGAATTGAAACTTTAGATAAGAGCAAAGTCGTAAATTAAGCGGTTACGGGGCAAAAGGGGATATTGCATCATGCAAAAAAGATTGGTCCTAGAAGATGAGAGCGGGAAAGTTCTAAGATATTACGCGTGGCAAGGGCAAGCCGCGACTGTAATTCGTCGAGGTGATACTCGCCGCTTAGAAGTTGTTGAAAACACAACGTCGCTTGAGCAAAAAAAGATTCCATTTGAAACCTAGGGTGACTTGAATCCAGCGCAAATGGAAACCAAAGCTAATGCCGTCGTAAGTATTCTTCACCTTCCTAAAGTAACCGAGATCTA
>CAZDFM010000633.1:0-2043 GCA_964504465.1 uncultured Pseudobdellovibrionaceae bacterium
CTATGAATTACTAAAACGAAACCCCAAGCCTTTGGCGTTTTATTTGTTTTCAGAAGATCGAAAACTTCAAGAAAAGGTCCTTGAACAAATGCAGTTTGGGGGCGGTGTAGTAAATGACACTTTACTTCATTGGGGTATTGACGGTTTTCCTCTTGGAGGTGTTGGGCCTAGCGGAATGGGCGCCTATCACGGTCAAAAAAGTGTCGAAACCTTTAGCCACCAAAAATCGGTGATTTCAAAGTGGAGCTGGCCTGATCCGAATTTTCGTTATCCGCCTTATGGCGATAAATACTCTCTACTCAGAAAGATCTTTCGGTAAATCAAAACTAAGATTCCACGCATCTTTTGTGTCAACAAACTCCACTCCTACAAGAGCGGCCGTCTGTGAGTTTGCGTGCCTTGAGAAATGATCGAACAAAAATGCTGACGTATTTTTTAAAAATTCAGCGCTATTTGTTGTCTTAAAAAAATCTGCGGGCAGCTTTGTAAAGGCGTTCTGAGCTTCTCTTAGTCCGGTTTTCAATTGTTGCCACGGCTGAATCAAGCCGGTGCTTTTGACAACTTTGCCCTTCCAGATTAAGTGCAGTTGCAAATCTATGGGAACCTGCTTCTTGTGGACTTCTACAATGCTTTGGAAGCGAGTTTTATATTTTAGAAAAAGCTGTTCAGACGAGAGTTCTCTTCGAAACTGTGCCTTCCACGAACCTTGTTCGACTTCGATGGCCAACAATGAAGCTTCAAAAAGCTCGCTCCACATTTGCTGACAGATGTTTTCTAAAGTCACCACTAGAGGCGCGCGAAATTGAGATTGGTCATTTACAAAGCTGTGATCCCAAGGCTTTAAACTTTTTTTGACTTTTGCTTTTAGACTCAAAATATCTGTTTGATTGGCCTCGAAGTACTCAAGCGTCACACGAAGATTTTGCCCCCGCACTTCGTGCCCAGGCTTAAAACCATAAAGTTCTTCGTTCTTGGGTGACGCTGAAGGATTCGTCACAGGATCAAATCCGAGTTTATAGGCGAGGCTGATGTTTTCGATGATGGTAATTGACTGCATTTGTCCTCTGGAGCCTCGCGCAATCGACTCTTAAAGCGTTGAATATGTTCTTTTTAGCTGCAATCGCGTGCGAATATCAATTAAAGTTTTGATTGATCGCTTTCGCGACACTATCTGCGAAAAAAAATGTGAACGAAATAGGGGAAATATGGAAAAGATTTGGCTTAAAAGTTATCCCAAGGGCGTACCTCATGAGATTAACCCTGACCAATACCAATCCGTAGTCGAACTCTTTGAGAAAAGCTGCGCGAAATTTAAAGACAAAGTGGCTTTTTCAAATATGGGTGCTGAACTCACATATGAAGATCTCAATTATATGTCAGCTGACATGGCTTCTTTTTATCAAAACGTCGCAGGTTTAAAACCCGGCGATCGAGTCGCTATTCAGATGCCTAACTTACTTCAATATCCGATTGCCCTTTTTGGTGCTCTCCGTGCGGGATTGATTGTCGTCAACACCAATCCTCTCTACACCTCACGAGAGATGAAACATCAATTCAAAGATTCGGGCGCAAAAGCCATCGTGATTCTTGCGAACTCGGCTGCCAACTTAGAAAAGATCATCGACGAAACAGATATCAAAACTGTCATCGTAACCGAAGTTGGAGATCTATTAGGCTGGCCAAAAAGTATGATCGTGAATTCGGTCGTAAAATACGTCAAAAAAATGGTGCCTAAATTTAAGTTGGCAGGAACTTACGGTTTTTACGAAGCGCTCGATTTAGGCGCTGATAAAACCTATAAGCCGGTCCCGGTAAAGTCCGACAACCTCGCTTTTCTGCAATATACGGGCGGCACGACGGGAGTTGCTAAGGGTGCAATGCTCACGCACCGAAATATCATTTCGAATATGCTGCAAATTCGTTCGTGGATGGAAACTTGCCTTAAAGAAGGTGAAGAAGTCGCGATCTTAGCTTTGCCGCTTTATCATATTTTTTCGCTCACCGTGAATGGGCTCGCCATCATGGATTACGGCGGAACTAACT
>CAZDFM010000634.1:0-2040 GCA_964504465.1 uncultured Pseudobdellovibrionaceae bacterium
CTTAAAAAAGAAAAGCTCCACAAGCAGGCCGCAACGGCCGAGATCACCAGAAACACCGAACTCGTGACAAGATACTTAAAATCTTTCCAAGCAATTACAAAAGTCGTCATCAGTTGGCTCCTTTATTTTGAGCGGCCTCTGAGCTCGAGGTAAGTTGAATAAAGATGTCTTCTAGATTTCGTCCCTCTGAGCGGAGCTCAAGAAGTCCGGCACCTCTTTCGACCACATGTGCGGCCACCAGTTCTGAGGTTTCTTCTTTACCGTCGGTTTCTGCAAAAATCTGATTTCCTTCAAGCCGTGTTGAAAGTACACCTTCAAGGCTCCCGATCGACTGGTTGACGGTTTCAAAATTTCGTCGAAGCTTGATGGTGAGTCGAGTTCCACCGCCCATTCTTTTTGCAAGTCCCACTAAAGAATCTTCGGCAATAATTTTACCGCGATTGATGATAATGATTCTTTCGCAGCTGGCCTGTACCTCTGGCAAAATATGGGTCGAAAGAATGATTGTGTGTTTGCCTCTCAAATCTTGAATGAGTCTTCGAACTTCTTGCACTTGTTTTGGGTCTAAGCCTACCGTTGGCTCATCCAGAATTAAAATCTCGGGCTCGCCCACTAAAGCTTGCGACAAACCCACACGCTGCTTAAAACCTTTCGATAGGTTTTGGATCATACGTTTGCGAGACTCCTGAAGCCCGGTCTTATCCAACGCGCGGTTGACCGCTGAATTTACTTCGACTCCGGCGATCCCTTTAAGGCGCGCGACATAGGCAAGGTAATCGTCAACTCTCATCTCACCATATACGGGAGGCGTTTCGGGTAAGTATCCGATGTGTCTTTTAACTTCGACTGGCTTTTCAAAAACATCATGGCCGGCAACTTTAACTTCGCCCAATGTGGGCGCCATGTAGCCAGTGATGATTTTCATGGTGGTGGATTTTCCCGCACCGTTAGGACCCAAGAATCCTACGACTTCGCCTTTTGCCACCGTAAAATTTAAATTATCAATGGCTAAACGTTGCCCGTAGTTTTTGGTTAAGCCTCGCACTTCGATCATGTGGTATCTCCTGCTTGCGTGGTCTTTGCTGCTTTTTTTATAGCGATTTTTTCAAGATTCCAATGCGGACGTTTTAAGGTCAAGATTTCGGGGTTTAATGCGCCGCAATTTTTGGGTTGTTTTAGGCGTTGGTTCGGACTTTGGTTTAACTGCCACTTTCATAGACGAATCCCATGACTTTTTCGTTATGGTAGTTGACTCTCCCGAGCCGGTCTCCCTTGATTGGGTTCACATGTCGAACTTCACAAATAAGCATTTGGAATCGGTCGCCGACTCGTGACTTAGCTTTTTCACCAAGCGAATATTCCACCAATTTTGAGGCGACTTTTCGGAACTGACTTGTCGCGACCTCTTTGTTTTTGGGCCGGAATAAAATTCCGTGGCTTCCGGGCTCATCTTTTAAGTGGACCCAGTAATCCCAGGCCCGAGCTTGCCTTAAAAGCTTTAAGTTGTCGGCCCCTGACTTTCCAAAATAAACTTTTATCTCGTCACTCAACTCAAGGCTTCGAGCTTTAAAATCAGTTTTTATTTTTTTGCCCTGGTTTTTTGCAAAAGAAGCCCTGGACTTTTTGGTGCTTTGCTCAAACCACTGCCCCGGTGTTAGCGCCTCAAGTTTTTCGAGTTCTTTTTTAAGCTCGTTAAATCTTTTAAAGGTGCCTTCTAGTTTAACATCGTTGTCTTTAGCGTGTTGAAAGCTCTGCTCGATATTAAAGGCCAAAGATTTTTTTGAATCAATGAGCTTAGACCATTCACTTGGCACTTTTAAATTCTGATGGGTTTTTAGCCAATCCCCCAATTTTCGCCAGACGGGGTCTTGTTTCTTTTCGATCTCGTCGCTGACTTTATCGAGAGCTTTTTTGCGTTTTTCGATTTCTTTTTTGTAGCGACTTTCAATGTCTTCGGCGGTCATAGCTTTAGCCGAGGCTTTTTTAAAGCGCTCGAGCCACTTCTTAACTGAGGCCGAAAGCTCCTCGTCTGACAAATGC
>CAZDFM010000635.1:0-2037 GCA_964504465.1 uncultured Pseudobdellovibrionaceae bacterium
CGACGGCTTAACGGTCTCAATAATGGTGCTGAGTGAGTCTCTTTCAGTGCTTTTCCATTCGCCAATGCGAGAAGCAAAAGTCATGGAAGTCTCAGGCGAGTCTCCTTTTTTAGGTCGACGTTTTTCGTATAAAATATCTTCCGGAACGACTCCAAAAATAATTCTAAAAATCGCGTAAGCGACCGTATAGAGCTTCGGGTGAAGCAATAAGGTCATATGATCGACGGCAAAATTAAGGAAGGCAGGCTTTTGAGTCTTCATATGCCTGACATATAAAATCTTGCCGTCGGTGAACAGTGAAATCTAAGCTAAATCGGTCTAATATTCATGCGTTATGGCAAAATCGGAACGACGTCGCCCTGTAAACGAAGGTGGCATCGGCGCATCCTGGCGAAACTTAGAAAGTTCCTGAATGATTTTTTGAATGAACGCAGGAACGTCTTCAGGTTTACGGCTCGTGATCAACTTATTGTCGTCTACAACACGGCTGTCGATCCATTGCGCGCCTGCGTTCTGTAGGTCTTTCTTTAATGAGCGCCAAGAAGTCACACTCCGTCCGTGCAACACCTCCGCGTCGATTAAAATTTGTACTCCATGGCCGATGGCGGCTACGGGCTTATCCAAATCGAAGAATGCTTTTACAAACTGGATCGCCAGTGGATCTAAGCGCAAGCGATCTGGGTTAATCACGCCCCCAGGGAGTAGAAGCAAATGGTAATTCTCGGGTTGAGCTTCATCGAGAGTCAGCGTGACCCCGATCGATTTTGTCCAATGATCCCCGCTCCAAGCTCGAACAGTTCCTGGCTTTAAAGAAATGATATCGACCCATGCTCGCTCATACTCAAAAACATGGGCAGGATCAAACAACTCAGATTCTTCAAATCCATCCGTAGCCAAAACCGCAATTCGCAGACCCTGAATGCTCATATAAGCACCCCCCTATCCGTATTTCTGTGCAGAGCTTGTGCCGGAAAATTTACCCCAATATCGTCAGAGGTTTGACGCGCTTGAAGAAGCTTTCACCCTCTGCAACAATATTCTTGGGGAGATTTTTATGTCGTTGGAAAAGCAAACAAATTTGGTTCAGCAGCTGCAAGAAGTTCTACAGTCCACTTCTCAGATGGAAGCCGCGCTGACAGCAGAGAAGCAGAAAAATAAAAAAATCGCCCAAGAATATATCCAAGTGCGTGGCCAATTAGAAGAGATCGTTCGAAAGATTAAAAACGAATCCCTCCACAAAGACTCCGAGATCGAACGTCTTCAAAAAATTCTCGAAGGCATTCGCGCAAACGAAAATCTACTCAATGAAAATAATCTTCAGATCGCAGGCTTACTCCAAAAAGCCAAAGGGGTCACTCACGAGCAAAGTCTCATCATCGAAAATTTTAAAAAACAAAAAGAAAAAACTTCTGCCATCTTGGCGCGCAATCAAGAACTCGAAGTGGCCGTTCAAAACTTATCCAGTAAGAATCGAGATCTTCAGCAGCATCAGTTGGATATTCAACATGAAATTCAAACTGCAGTTTTAGCCGCTAAAGAGCAGTACCAATCCCTACTCCGCGACCAAGCCAACAAAATCAAGACCGCTTTTCAGGCGGAAGCTCGCGCAGAAGTAAAAAAAGCTAAGGCAAATATCGACCGAACCTTTAAAATTGAGTTGGATCGAATGACAGCTGCTCGTCAGATCGAAAATCAAAGCGCTCAAGATCAGATCCACAGGGCCAATACTGAACTCAAAATTGCACTCCAAGCTCAAGAACGATATCGCGCTCGTCTGGAAGACACGCAAAAAGAGTTAGAAAACCAAAAACGATTAGTCGCACAAGCCGAAGAACTCACCCTCAAAATGGATGCCGCCTACCAAACCTCTCAAGCGGCGCTTTTAGAGATGAGATCGGCGCTTCAAGACCAGGACCAAACCTTTTCGATCTTAAAACTCGAAAAACAAAAGGCGGAGACTCTCGCCGAAGAGTCCTTACGTGATTCAAGCAAGTCGCAACTGATCGAACGCCTCAAGTACGAAACTGAAATCGCTTC
>CAZDFM010000636.1:0-2036 GCA_964504465.1 uncultured Pseudobdellovibrionaceae bacterium
TTGTGACTATTGTGCTTTCAGACAAAGTGACTCGACTCATTCGTGCAGGTTCGCAGTCCGCGGCCGATCTTTCAAAGGGCCTCACTCCTAAAACTGAGACTTCTCGCATTCGTGAGCTGCACGAACTTCATTCTTCATTAAACTCGGCCTCAGAGCTTTTAAAATCACGCGACAAGGCAAAGGGAGAGTTCTTGGCAAACATGAGCCACGAGCTTCGTACTCCGCTAGGTATTGTACTAGGGCTCACTGAACTGCTTTCGAAGGATGCTATTTCAACTGAAGAGCGAGCAAAGTCGTGGGAGATCGTCCAGCGAAATGGCCACCACTTACAGAGATTGATCGATGACATTCTGGATTTCTCTAAACTCGAAGCCGATCGTTTAACCTTTGAGAGTCTTGAGTTTTCGATTCAAGAACTCATTGCTTCAGTTGTTGAGGACTTCTCAAACCTGGCTTCGAGTAAGGCTGTTGCCCTAAAATTTGAGTTCGATGCGATGGCACCTCAGCTCGTTTTATCAGACCCGGTGCGGGTACGGCAGATTCTTTCAAATCTTGTTGGCAATGCGATAAAGTTTACGGAGATTGGCTCAGTTTCGGTTCGTTTGCTTTCAATTGAAGCAAATGTAATTCGTATTCGAGTTGAAGATACAGGTATCGGTTTAACTCTTCAGCAGCAAACTCAGCTCTTTAGAGAATTCACCCAAGGCGACAGCAGTCACACCCGAAAATTTGGTGGAACAGGTTTAGGTCTGTCTTTATCTCGAAAACTTGCGAGACTCTTAGGAGGAGACGTTTGCCTTATTGAAAGTGGGACGGGTAGGGGTTCCGTATTCGAAATAACTCTCTTGTCTCAAAAATCAGTCTCACCATCTTCCATTTCACCAATTAAAAAAAATGTGCATGAAGTAAATTCTCGTCCAGTATTAGGGGCGCGAATTCTTTTGGCCGAAGACTCTCCCGACAACGTGACGTTAATTAAGCTTTACCTTAAAGACACCGGCGCCCAGATTGATGTCGCGAGTAACGGAAAACAAGCGGTTCTGCTCGCCGAATCCGTAGAATACAATTTAATCCTTATGGATATTCAAATGCCTGACATGGACGGCTTTGAGGCTACTCGTAAAATTCGTGAGCTTGGAGTTGAAACTTCCATCGTTGCCTTAACGGCACATGCGCTTGATGAACACCGAAAACGCGCACTCAACTCGGGTTTCAGTGAGTATTTGACTAAGCCACTGAAAAAGAATGAACTGCTGCAAACGGTCTCGCGGTTTTTGCAAAGCTAGAAGGCCATTTGGGTCTATTCTGAGAGTAAAATGGGTTTTTATCCGGCACAAGGTAGAGCTGGCATGCCTAAAATCGAGAGCTCTATGGTGAAGGTCGTATTTTTTTGGCCAGTCTCGTAAAATAACCTCCCATTGTGGTTTTCGATTATAGTTTTCGAAATACTTAAGCCGAGCCCGGTGCCTTTTCCAACCGCCTTAGTGGTAAAGAATGGATTCATGAGTTTCTTCTGAATTTCTTCGGGTACTCCTGAACCGCTGTCAATGACCTTGATGGTCACGGTTTCAGGAGTGTTCTCAATTTGGACTTCAACCCATTTCTCTGGGAGGGGTTCAATTGCATCGCAGGCGTTATTAATTAAATTTACAAGCACCTGCAAGATTTGCGTGTATTTACATGATACCGTGAGCTCTTCGGGGAAGGTCTTAATCCTAAAATGAGCACCAACGCTCTTTAAGCGCATCGAGCAAAGCGCTCCAGTATCATCAATGAGTTTTTTTATGGGAACTTCGGTAATTGGGTCCTCCGAAGCATCACGGGCAAAATTTGTTAGACCTCGAATTATTCGATCGATGCTATCGACCGTCTTGAGGATCGATTGCGCAGCTTCGGCGAACTCAGACCCTTGTGGCAAGTCCTGAGAGAGCTGTTCGGCGATCAGCGAAATCGAGGCCAGAGGTGTGTTAATTTCGTGCGCTATGCTAGCAGCCAACTCTCCGAGTGCGGCAAGCTTCGCAGATTGCTGTTTCGTT
>CAZDFM010000637.1:0-2035 GCA_964504465.1 uncultured Pseudobdellovibrionaceae bacterium
ACGCTCGGCACCAATGTTTTAGGTGGATACTCTTACTTTTCAAACGAAAGCGAGTGGAGAAATACACTCAAAATCACAGCAGCTACGACTCGTACCCCCTCTGTTCCAAAGTATGTAAAGTCCAACGACGAATTTAAGTTTGAAACTCTTTATCTTTACAGCCTACCGTCAATTCCGTGGATGGGACCTTACGTAAAAGCGAGCGTTGAAACTACACTCTTTAAAGGAGAAGATGTCCGACAAACACCTACAACTTACGTGTTTGAAGATGCCACCACCACAACAACCGGAACGCTTCGTTTAACTGACCCGTTTAAGCCGCTGACTACAAAAGAATCGGTGGGTGCTTTTGCTAAAATTATCGATGAAGACGACATGAAACTTGAGACCCGTCTCGGCTTTGGATTGATTCAAGTCGATGCTGATGGGCAGTTTGCGGTCAGAGATGACGCTGGAACACCGAATGTGGAAGTTGAATCTCTTGAAAGCTATGAACAAGGTGGTATTGAGGGCGGCGTCACATTTAAAGGCTTAATCGACACGAATACGTCGTACACTTTAGTTGGCGAATTCCTCATCCCGCTAATTAAGGATCTTCCCCCTGGAGATGACCGCGATTCACTAGAGCTTACCAACTACGATGTTTCGGCAAAACTCACAACGAAACTCAACACTTGGATGAACCTTGATTACGAATATAAGCTCAAGAAACAACCACAGTTGTTAGACAAAAACCAAATTCAGCACATCCTTTTGCTGAACGTTTCGTACAATATCTTTTAAGGGATTTCTCAACGATCCACTAAGACTGCTTAAAAAAGCATCAGCAAATTTAAGCAGTCCGAAAAGCTTTTTAAAAAAAATTGTAATCCCCATTTTTATGTGTTGGATTTTACTCATGACACCTCTGGAGGCTGCATGAGACCGCTATTCTTTTTATCGCTAATTGTATCAATGGGACTAACTCTAACTGCACAAGCACAGGTCGATGTGACTTCGACTGAATTGCGTTTAGACAGTGACGATGTTCAAACAAGCACTCGAAATAACCGTGATCCATTAGGCCTATGGCCTTTCTTTTCTGTAAACGCGGGATTGCTCGATTTTAATGGTGAAGACCAGGGCGACGGACACAACTTGCAACTTAAAGGACTCATGTCTTTTTACGAAGCGAATCGTCTCTTCAACTTTGAAGGCGGTTTAGGTTTACAAAATTCAGACGCCGATGGGGATTCAACCGTTTCTGGTTTGATGGAAGCGGCAGCGCGTATTCGTTTTGCATCTCAATGGGAAGCCGGTCCTCTTGCCAACGTTTTTGTAGGTCACGGCGAAGACTATGGCTCTTCAAACAGCGACCTTACCTCGTTTGTGGGTGCTAACGTCCTTTATGATATTCCTATCGACAACGGCGACCTTATGCGTGTGGGCGGCCGCTGGTTAACTGACGTTGGAATTCCGGGCGAAGAAGTGAACATCTTTATGGTTGAACTTCATTATGGGCTTTCTTTCAGCAAAACTGCACCTGTCGCTCAAGAACAACCTACTCAGCCTCGAACTGATCACTTAGCACGACTTGCTTTTGAAAATAGCCAGTGGGATGGACCAGAACTCGCCTACTCCACTCTTCAGGTTGAACCCAACACGACTGATCGTAACCGCGTTGCACGTTTAGGCCGTCAACTCTTTGAAGACAATGATCTTGTGACCAGCATTCGAGTCATTGGACACGCAGACGAAAGAGGCTCTACATATTCAAATCAATTGCTTTCAAGGGCGCGCGCAAACTCAGTTGCAAATGCTTTAATTTTTGCCGGCTACCCCAAAGACCGCGTTGAAGTCATCGCAAAAGGCGAAAGCGCACCGGCTGTTGATGCCAATACGGTATCGGCTTGGGATCGTAACCGCCGCGTAGAACTTGAATTTAAAGGAGTTCGCGATCTGGCGAGACTACGAAGCCTTCTTCAAGAAGCCGGGATTGAATAGAAACTGCCCCGTTTTGCTGCGCAAAACGGGTTGTGGAATTTCTCTTAATCGC
>CAZDFM010000638.1:0-2034 GCA_964504465.1 uncultured Pseudobdellovibrionaceae bacterium
ACGCAGTTCGTGACTGGCGATACTTAAGAATTCTGACTTAGCTTGGTCTAAAGATTTAAGATCTTCCATGTTCACTAAAACTCGTTGAGCCATGGCATTAAAAGTACCCTGTAAGTGACCCACCTCATTGTTTTCAGGTACCGAAAACTGGTAGGTGTATTTTTGATTGAGAAAGTCGACCATTTTCTGAGAGAGATCTTTTAAAGGGCGAAAGACTGAACCCTGCACGTAGATGATAGTTAAAAACAAACTGGTCAAAGTCGCCGCTAAACAAATCGTGCCGTAGTAGACTATGCGACTTTCTAAATAATTTAATTGTGGGCGCAAAAAGTTTCGGTACTCTTTTTCTACTTTAATAAAATGGCGGCCACGAGTTCTAACTGTATTTGCATTGCGTTCATTATAGGCCTGAATGACATCGCTTAATGCATTCATTCGGCCTTCGGGCTGAAGTCGAGCACGAAATGACTGCAACTCGGTCGCGGTGTCTTTTTCAAACTTAAAAACGTTTAAGTCGTCCACTCGGTCTTGCAGATAAATGCTGTGCGTGAGGCTATGGCTGTGTCCTCGGTAGCTTTCAAACGAGCTCCAAGTCATGTACCCACTCCAGCCCACAGAGCCGGTCGTGACTGCTAACAGTAAAAATAGTTTAAATCTTACTGAGCTCATGCAGCTGGCTCCGCCCAAGTTTTAAGAAGTTCATCGATCTGAAGCGATAAACTCATTGGATCAAAAGGTTTAGGAATATGACCCAGACCGAACTCATGAAATTCTTTGATGTCTGACTCTTGCGACTTTGCGCTCAAAAAAATAACAGGGCGCCATTCGCCTTGAGCTTTTAATTCGTGATATTTGCGGCAAACACTAAGCCCATTCATTTGGGGCATCATCTCGTCGAGCAAAATCAAATCATATTCGCCGTGGAGTGCCTTTTCTAAAGCGGTCGCGCCATTGTCGGCCACTTCTACAGAATGGCCTCCAACATGCTCAAGTGCCATTTTTGCGATTGTTGAAATATTTGAATCATCTTCTGCAAGCAAGATTTTCATAAGGGACCTACGCTGCTTCTTTGTTGACGGAGCCGTGGGACAAAATCCACGCGCGAATTTTTTGAAGTAAAGATTCTCTGGCGCCTAAAAACATAAGTTGCGCCTCAAAGGCATATTTTTTATCGTTTCGTTTTACCGACAAAACTTTCATTGGCGGAGCGACCACTCCAAGCTGAGTAAAAAACTGGGCTTCAATATCCAGGATTTGACCTTCTTCGATCGGGTAGTGACAAATCACTTTCATGCCGAGTTCTGAAACGCTCACAATGTCCACTTTTGAAAAAAGCTTTCCGGGCGACAAATGCGGATATGCTTGAAGGTCGATTTCGGGGCGATCTTCAGGAGGCGACTTTTTAAAAAGAGAATCAATTTTTTGCAGCAGAATTATTGGATCCAAAGGTTTAACGATGTAGTCGTCAACTCCGGCATCAACAGCTCTTTGGATGTCTTTTCGCTCTCGAAGTCCCGTGAGCATCGCAATTAAAAGGCTTTTGTGTTTTGGGTTAGCGCGAACAGTTTGCACTAACTGAAAACCTGACATATGCGGCATGTTTGCATCTGAAATCATTAAGTCAAAATCGACTGTGTTAATATAATCGAGTGCTTGCCATCCATCAGAGGCAACAAAGGTCAGATGGCCCTGATGATTCAGAACCTTTTCTGCAAACTTCAAAATGTCCTGATCGTCATCAACGACTAGGATTCTTGCCATACTCGAACTTCCTTTGGTTAAAAAACCGCGGATTCACCATTACCTATCGGCTTGAAAGCACTCCAAAAAAAGCAAAAATCTCATTTTTATAAGGGAGTTTTGCCAAAACGGACTGGCGTCCTGGTCCTGTAAAAAGATTCGTCAATTTTTTTGAAATTCACGCCTAGTCAGTGCCTCAAAGCGAAGCTAAACTAGGGGAGTATGGATTATAAAATTAACGTTCGCTATCACGACCGGCTTTTTCGTTAAGGATTAGGAATACTGCTTCTGACC
>CAZDFM010000639.1:0-2030 GCA_964504465.1 uncultured Pseudobdellovibrionaceae bacterium
AATTATTAAAATCATCTCCGCCAATTTTCGGTCAGCTTTCGAAGCAGATTCTCGAGAACACCAATCAAGATAAGTAGTTGAAATAACAATTCAGGGCCCGGAGTCACCGGCCCGAATCTTTCGCAAGATTTCACGGAATTTCGTGAGTTTGCTTCTCGCATGCTTCTTGTTCGGCTTGGTTTTCGGAGAGTGATTTTTTCGGAGATGAGTAACAAAAAAGCCTGAGCGGTTTGGCTCGGGCTTCAATCAACTTATAAGGGGTTATGGATCTTCGGGAATAGGAAGTCCGCGGCTCGTTAGATTTTCGATATATTCGTGATGATACTTCTCCGTTTTATCCGCAAAAAATTGCGCTGCTTCAGATTCAGTCTCGAATTCTCTAATTGGTGATTTTGCGCCACGCTCGCTATAGTAAACTCGCCATAATTTACCTACCGATTCCATGCCGATACATTCACCGTCACCAAGTTCTCCGAGTTGATGAACATAGAGCCAGCTTTTAATTTTTTTCTTCTCTAGTCTTAAAAGGGCGTCCTCGAAAGTCATTGTTTTATTATTAGTAAAAAAAAGCTGCCGGTCATTTAAGAAATGTCTTGCGCGCGGCCGGCGTTAAGTTTCGCACTGACTTGAAGTTTTCAAGACCATTTTCGGCCCAGGCAAAGACCCTCTGCAAAAATCCGCAGGACCTTCTAAGATTTGCAGTTTAAGTAGGGTTTCCCGCTCGTCGCTGTTTTTTAATTTCAACTTTACCGTGCTTACGTAATATTCGGTGTACGGTGATGGTGCAAGGCCGCGGACTTCCTAACTCCTCGGCGGAGGGAAGCCGTTCACGGATTTTACGGGCTCCCCAGTCAGGGTAACGCTCCTTCAGTTCGAGAATCTTTTGCTCGACGTTTTCGGGAGTTCGAAAAGGTCACGTGATCGGGCTTCGCTTTTCGTTTTGAAGCCCCAGCCTAAAAGTCATTGCGTTCTTACTTAGAGATTCTGAGGGCGTGAAAACAACGAAGCCGATGTTTTCGCATCGGCTCGGCAAGTAAGATTTAAGGGATTTTGGACCGTTTTATCGCAAATGTTGGCAAGAAGTTGAAAATGAACTTGTGCACCGATGAACTGTCTTTGCACTTCAATTTCTTCTCTGACATCTAGAATGACCGTTTCCGTCAGGTGGGGTGCAAGAACGCTGCTGTCGCCACGAACAGCAAAGGCATCAGCGCTAGCACCACAAATAAAAATAGCGACTATAAAATGATTGAAGACTTTGATCGATTCCCTCCTGTTGAGGCGTATATAGCAAAGGTGGCGGCGATCAGAAAGTCTGCCCGTCAATATCTGGTAACAAGAGTACTACCACAGCTTTTCCGGCTACGCACAAGCGTCCAATCTGAATATGATCGAACGCATGATCAGTCTCGGTTAAAACAAAGTTAGTTGTTAACTGTCAGGGTAATCTTGGGAACAATCTCGAATGTCATGTAGCCGCCATTCGCCAGTTCTTGAGCCAAAACAGGCATTTGTTCAATCAGAAGCTGATCTAGGTTCACAGCTTCCTCGTTGTACTTACCCGCACGGCAATTTCGAGTTTCTTCGAAAATTTGGATCCCAAGTTTTACGGAGAGGCCTTGAGAGTTCTTCTTTTTTGAAAGCATAGCAAGCCTAAACAAAGTTCTCTTTGTACAGCCACCCCAATAGCCAACTGTCAGAGTGCGAGAAAACTTCCCCTGTTCCTCATTCCAGGAGTCTTTGAAGAAGGCACCGCTCAACTCCTTAACCTCAGTCACCTGAAGTTCTGACGGATTCGCATTCGCTAGATTCGACATCAAAAAAATCGTGACCATGACAATCGATCGAAAGAGTTTCATTTTAAGCCCCATCGGTTACTTTTAAAAATTTGCCGAATCGATTCGGCCTGGAATGCCTATATCAAGGGCTGCACCACCTCGCAATGCTATGCATTAATATCTGGTAACTAGATGATTACCAGTAACTCTTCAGCGGTTTGATAAAGTGGCTTATTCCGTATTTTTAGAAAC
>CAZDFM010000640.1:0-2029 GCA_964504465.1 uncultured Pseudobdellovibrionaceae bacterium
GCCGTTTCCCTTAAAGTACAAATACGGGTTCTCATAGGGAAAACGGATGCGCCAGAATTCACGCTGCTCACCAATACTGGGCATAAAATTTAAGAAACTCCAAAAATCCTCTTTGCTACGGTCAATAACATCGAATTCACCAGAGGGTTTTTCGCCAAAACCGATCGCTTCGATATATTGGCCGTCATCACTTTTAACAAGATCAACAATGTTGACAGGCTTAGGTGAAGACACAAATTCAAAGTAACTTCCAGAACCTAGTAAACAGGCAAATTTTATTGGACTTTGATTATCTAAAAAGATTGCCGTGCCTTTAAGAGCAACCGGTTTGTTGTTGACCAAAACTCGAGGTCGAACTTGTTTGCTGACAACTTCTAAATGATGTCGGCCTGAGTCCCGATAAAAGCGGTAGCGTTTTGAACAGACCGCCAAGCGACCGTCTTCGGATTCTTGAGTAATGCAAAAACGAAATGGCTTTTTGATATTCCAAAGAGGAATAGATAAGAGCTCTCGCCCGATTAATCCAAATTGGCTCCCTCGGTGCACTCTCGAAACTTTCGATGAGTTTTTAACCATCGCTCGAGTTTCGGCTTCTGCTCCGCCTAAACCTTGAGGTGTTGCCGTGAGGTCTTCTTTTTTGAGAAAGTCTTCCCATGAAGAAAGATCCTGATCGGTAATTTGGCGAGCCCATAAAACTTTGCTGTCGTCGCCGATGAGTTCCATTCGGCCGGTAGTTAAATAATCAAGTGGCCACCTAAATGTTAAAAAATAAAGCCTCTTCCAGCGAGTAGTATATTGAAGTCCAAAATTGAGTTCCCAAACTTCAGCCTCTTCTTGCGTTAGAGTAAGTCCGACGTCGTCGGCCTTCAACTCAATTGGGCCTATACGAATTCCATTTGCATCACGCATTTCATAATCGACACTTTGTTTGGGCATTTTTACGCCATTCAAAATGGGATCAAAAAATAGGGACTGAAAATGTGGCTGTTTTTCTTTTTCAACGGATTCGGTGATCGGGGCCGGTGCTTCAGCAACGTCTGACTCTTCTTTCGGTTCGGCCACTGAATCCGTCTCGGGATTCGTTTCAAGAGGAGACAGCATGGGGACATCGTCGTCCTGCGCTAAAGAAGAAAAGTTTACTCCACCGAGTAAAGTCACTAGAATAAGAAAGCTTAAGGGTCTGAATATTTTCACTAATTTAGTGTAACCTCCCGCTCCTATTGAAGGAATTAAAAACACCTACGACTTAGGTCTGGATCTATCAGCAATTGATTAAGAGACCCCCCCGACCAACCGATATAACTACTGATGAAAAACGCGAAGCCTTGGGTCGGAGCTTTAAAAATCGCCCCTCATGAATACCAAAACTGGGCCACGCAAGTTCCTGCGTCTCAGCTTACCTTTTGGTGTTTAGAAAAAGAAAAAATCAGTACTACTAAGTACCTGACGTGGGCTCGCGAACACTATGGTCTTGCAGTCATTAAAGACAGTTTCTTTCAAGAGCCTGCGAATCTCGAATTTTGGAATGTAATTAAAAGCGTTTCTAACTGGTCCTCGAGCCTTGTGCCTTTAACTGAATGGGATGGCGTTGTTTTTCTTGGCTGCGTAGAGCCTCCAAGTGAAGTAAATTGGTCGTTTCCGGTTCGTTACTTGCTTGCTTCGTCTGAGAATCTAAAAAAATACTGGGAACAACTTGAATCCCCAGAAAGTATGCAAGCACGCCGTATCGTAAAAGCTCCGACTGCTGTTCCGGTTGCGGTACCAGATGTAGCTTCTAGTGAACCTGCCATTCCGCCTAAGTTTGAATTGAATCTCGTGGACGCACCAGAAACTCCTCCTGAAATTCCAGCGACACCTGCTGCGGCTGCGCCCGAAATGCCCGATGGGTTTAATTTAAATCTGAATATTCCAAGCAGTTCTTCTGGAGCCCCAAGCGGCGATATGTTTGCGTCGCTAAAACTTGATTTGCCCGAAGAAAAACCAAATGACGACTCGCTCATTCAGCTTCAAGAAGACACAAGTCTCAATC
>CAZDFM010000641.1:0-2020 GCA_964504465.1 uncultured Pseudobdellovibrionaceae bacterium
CCTGGGGTCTCGAGGTTTTAGCGAAACAACCAGCCCTTACGATGGGGCTTGATCCTGGACTCTTTCTTTTAGCCTGCGCGTTCGTTGAACTTTGTTTGGGGTACCTGTTGATCATAGGTCTTCTGCAAAGGCCACTTGCGCTTACGATCACCTTGGTGTTTTTTACGAGCACCGCATTTTTCGGAAAGGTCGAAGTGATAGGGCACACTATCTTGCACGGAGCCTTGCTCGTGTTCATTGTACTTGGAGCGGGCCATTACTATCGGCCACCAGTTCGGATACACAACAATTTAAAACTGCGAGCCGCCTTTACTGCTGTCAATTTTGTGATCTTGACCACTCTTCTTGCGATTCCGTATTGGTATTTTTCTCAGAAAATTTTTGAAAGTGGCGGGCGGCCCCAAATTTTTTAATAGTTGGTATTTATAAAAAAGCAAGTGAATACAAATTAACATCTAAAGCTTTGCCTGTCTTAAAGCCAAATAATATAAACAATTTCTACTTTGCCGGAGGTCCCCATCGATCCACGCAACTGTGAGTTACCATTTTCAACCCGCAACCCAAAATTAACCAAGATATTGGCGTCTCTGCCTTCAATTAGCAGTCTGAATGTGAATGTATTAATTACGGGAGAGACGGGGACGGGAAAAGAACTCGTAGCAAAATGTATCCATTCGCAAAGTCCCCGGGCTTGTAATGAGCTGGTTTCGGTCAATTGCGCTGCGATCCCGCCTGATCTTTTAGAAGCTGAGCTATTCGGGTATAAAAAGGGCTCATTTTCTGGTGCGAATGAATCGTATCAAGGTCTCTTCGAATACGCGAGTGGTGGCACGATGTTTTTAGACGAGATCGGAGATCTCACGTTACCTCTCCAAGCAAAGTTGTTGCGTATTCTCCAAGAAAAGAAAGTGCGCCCTTTAGGTAGTTGCGTCGAAAAAGTGGTCGATTTTAGGTTAGTCGTAGCAACCCACAGAGATCTAAAATCCGAGGTTAGCGAAGGCCGATTTCGTGAAGATCTTTTTTATAGATTGAATGTCGTACGCATACACTTACCGCCATTACGTGAAAGACAAGAAGACATTGCCGCTTTGATCTCTACATTTTTAGAGCATTTTTCAAAAAAATATCGACTGAAGACAGTTGTGTTGTCTCAAGAAGCTATTGAATTGTTGAGTTGTCATGCATGGCCCGGGAACGTACGAGAGCTTGAAAATCTGATCGAAAGAATAACGATACATTTTCAAGATGAAGAGTTGGTTACTGCGGAAAATTTAAACCAGGTGATAGAGCTAGGCGCCCCAGAGACGCGGTGGCCTTTCACTTCAGGCGCAAAGCTACCGACGGTTTCTGAGCTAACAAGTGCCTATGTGCAATATGTGGTAAGTAAAGTTAACTCCCATCAAGGCGAGGCCGCCAGGATTTTAGGTCTCAGCCGTCGGACCTTGTATAGAAAATTAAATCAACAAGGTGAGCGTAGGCTTAATTCATAAATTTATTCTCGTAATAGGTTCTCTCGAAATTTCAATAACACGCGTTCGAATTCTGAGAGCCCTTATATTTCATAAAAATCATAGTCACCTCTTCGCACGTAGGGAATATTGTAAACGGGGAAGCAACAGACCTGATAGATGCTAACAAAGACATCTAGAAGCAATGCTGGGAGAAGGATGGAATAAATAATCGGCACGGTCAGAATTACTGAAACTCGCGCTTCAATAGAGAACCTCAAAAGTATTCTTTGGCTGAATTGTATCGTCGAATGCTTCTAACTTAACTGTCGGCTCCATATATCAACGACTTGATTGCTTGGGATTCAAGAAGTTCACGGTAGCACCTAAGACTTTGGGCCATCGACTAGGAGGAGTTTTGCCTAAATCTTTTTCGATCCATCTCACGTGATTGAGCAATGCTTCATTCAAGTGGCTTTTAACTTTGCCTGTGAACTTCGGCTCGGCGACGAAGGTTAGTTCGAGATAAGGATGTAGCTTCAATTTTTTTACCAAATATCTCGAGACCTCCC